>NZ_QTQH01000016.1:0-174715 GCF_003853805.1 Burkholderia sp. Bp8994 | reverse complement strand
TGGCGGAGCGGACGGGACTCGAACCCGCGACCCCCGGCGTGACAGGCCGGTATTCTAACCGACTGAACTACCGCTCCTTGGTCTGGCTGAATCGTGAAACTGGTGGGTGCTGAGGGGTTCGAACCCCCGACCTACGCCTTGTAAGGGCGCCGCTCTACCAGCTGAGCTAAGCACCCGTTTCCGATTCGTTCTGGCTGCGATCTGCGTTTCGGCATCAACAACCAGCGAGCCCGCAAGTTTAATTCATCCCCGATCATTTTGCCAAGCCCATGCGCAAAAATTTTTAACGCGCGACGCTACACACGATCCCGACGCGCATAAAAAAACCCGCGGACTCGCCGCGGGTTTCGCGAACCACCGTCAGCGACGGCGTTCAGGTTCTCAGTGCTTCACGACTTCCGTCGAACCGGCATCCTTGGCCGCCTCGCCGACCGGTGCCGCAGCCTTCGCCTCTTCTTCCGGCGGCAGCGGGGTCGGCGTACGTTCGAGCGCGAGCTCGAGCACCTTGTCGATCCAGCGGACCGGCACGATCTCGATCGCGTTCTTCACGTTGTCCGGAATGTCCGCGAGATCCTTCACGTTCTCTTCCGGGATCAGCACGAGCTTGATGCCGCCGCGATGCGCAGCCAGCAGCTTTTCCTTCAGCCCGCCGATCGGCAGCACTTCGCCACGCAGCGTGATCTCGCCCGTCATCGCGACATCGGCACGCACGGGAATGCCCGTCAGCACCGACACCAGCGCGGTCGTCATCGCACCGCCGGCGGACGGACCGTCCTTCGGCGTCGCGCCTTCCGGCACGTGGATGTGGATGTCCTGCTTCTCGAACGCTTCGTCCTTGATGCCCAGACGCCGCGAACGCGAGCGCACGACCGAACGTGCGGCCTCGACCGACTCCTTCATCACGTCGCCGAGCGAACCCGTGCGAATCACGTTGCCCTTGCCCGGCATCACCGCGGCTTCGATCGTCAGCAGGTCGCCGCCGACTTCCGTCCACGCGAGGCCCGTCACCTGACCGACCTGGTTTTCCTTCGCCGCGAGGCCGAAGTCGTACTTGCGCACGCCGAGGAACGTATCGAGGTTCTCGCCGTCGACCTTGATCGCGCCCGATGCCTTCTTCAGCAGCAGCATCTTCACGACCTTGCGGCAGATCTTCGACACTTCCCGCTCGAGCGAACGCACACCGGCTTCGCGCGTGTAGTAGCGGATGATGTCGCGGATCGCCTGCTCGGTGACCTCGATCTCGCCGTCCTTCAGACCGTTGTTCTTCTTCTGCTTCGGCAGCAGGTAACGCTGCGCGATGCTGACCTTCTCGTCTTCCGTGTAGCCCGACAGACGAATCACTTCCATCCGGTCGAGCAGCGGCGGCGGGATGTTCAGCGAGTTCGACGTCGCGACGAACATCACGTCCGACAGGTCGAAGTCGACCTCGATGTAGTGGTCGGCGAACGTGTGGTTCTGTTCCGGATCGAGCACTTCGAGCAGCGCCGACGACGGATCGCCGCGGAAATCCATGCCCATCTTGTCGACTTCGTCGAGCAGGAAGAGCGGATTGCGCACGCCGACCTTCGCGAGGCTCTGCAGGATCTTGCCCGGCATCGAGCCGATGTACGTGCGGCGGTGACCGCGGATCTCGGCTTCGTCACGCACGCCGCCGAGCGCCATCCGGACGAACTTGCGGTTCGTCGCGCGAGCGATCGACTGGCCGAGCGAGGTCTTGCCGACGCCCGGAGGCCCGACGAGGCACAGGATCGGCGCCTTGACCTTGTCCACGCGCTGTTGCACCGCGAGGTACTCGAGAATGCGTTCCTTCACCTTCTCGAGGCCGAAGTGATCCTCGTCGAGCACCTGCTCGGCGTTCGACAGATCGTTGTTGACCTTGCTCTTCTTGCGCCACGGCAGGCCGATCAGCGTGTCGATGTAGTTGCGCACGACGGTCGCTTCCGCCGACATCGGCGACATCAGCTTCAGCTTCTTGAGCTCGGCGTCGGCCTTCTTCTTCGCTTCCTTCGGCATGCGCGCGGCGTTGATGCGCTTCTCGAGTTCCTCGAGATCCGCGCCCTCTTCGCCTTCGCCCAGTTCCTTCTGGATCGCCTTGACCTGTTCGTTCAGGTAGTACTCGCGCTGGCTCTTTTCCATCTGGCGCTTCACGCGCCCGCGGATGCGCTTCTCGACCTGCAGGATGTCGATCTCGGCTTCGAGCTGCGCGAGCAGGTGCTCGAGGCGCTCGATGACCGGGAACATCTCGAGGATGTGCTGCTTCTGGTCGAGCTTCAGCGGCAGACGCTCGGCGATCATGTCCGCGAGACGGCCGGCTTCGTCGATGCCGGACAGCGACGTGAGAATCTCCGGCGGGATCTTCTTGTTCAGCTTCACGTACTGGTCGAACTGCGACACGATCGCGCGGCGCAGCGCTTCCGTTTCAGCGCTGTCGGCGTGATCGGGCTCGAGCGGCATCACTTCGCAGGAGAACTGCGTCTCCTGTTCTTCGATCGACAACGCCTTCGCGCGCTGCAGGCCCTCGACGAGCACCTTCACGGTGCCGTCCGGCAGCTTCAGCATCTGCAGGATGTTGGCGATACAGCCGACCTCGTACATGTCCTTTTCGGTCGGTTCGTCCTTGGCCGCGGTTTTCTGGGCGACGAGCATGATGTGCTTGCCGCCTTCCATCGCTGCTTCGAGGGCCTTGATCGATTTCGGCCGGCCCACGAAGAGCGGAATGACCATGTGCGGGAAAACGACGACGTCCCGCAGCGGCAGCAGCGGGAGCGTGATGCGTTCCGGCGGGAGAAGTTGGGTGCCTGACATTTCATTTCCCCATGAGTGGAATCAATTGTTCGGTAATTGAGGCCGCCACAACGAATTGCAAGCCTTCAAGTGCGGGAAATATTCGGTAAGAAAGTAACCACCGCGTGTCGAGTCAGAGTTACCCACAAGATAAACGAAAAAAAGCCGCCCACGATCTCATGAACGGCCTTTTTCGCAGAACATCGTCGGCAAGCCGGTCAGTTCGAACCCGCCACCTTCGGCGTGTCCTCATAGATCAGCAGGGGTTTGCCGTCGCCATCGATCACGTTCTCGTCGATGATGACCTTGCTGACCCCTTTCATCGCCGGCAGCTCGTACATCACGTCGAGCAGCGCCTGTTCGATGATCGAACGCAAGCCGCGCGCGCCGGTCTTGCGGCGGATCGCCTTGCGGGCGACTGCCTGCAACGCGCCCGGCCGGATTTCCAGCTCGACGCGCTCCATCGCGAACAGCTTGTGATACTGCTTGACGAGCGCGTTCTTCGGCTCGACCAGGATCTTCATCAGCGCGGCTTCATCGAGCTTGCCGAGCGTCGCGACCACCGGCAGACGGCCGATCAATTCGGGGATCAGACCGAATTTGATCAGGTCTTCCGGTTCCGTTTCGCGCAGCACTTCGCCCGCGTCGCGTTCCTGCTTGCTCTTGACCGTCGCGCCGAAGCCGATGCCCGTCTTTTCGGTGCGATCGGTGATCACCTTCTCGAGGCCGTCGAACGCGCCGCCGCAGATGAACAGGATGTTGGTCGTGTCGACCTGGATGAAATCCTGGTTCGGATGCTTGCGGCCACCCTGCGGCGGCACCGACGCCATCGTGCCCTCGACGAGCTTCAGCAGCGCCTGCTGGACGCCCTCGCCCGACACGTCGCGCGTGATCGACGGGTTGTCCGACTTGCGGCTGATCTTGTCGATTTCGTCGATGTAGACGATCCCGCGCTGGGCCTTGTCGACCTCGTAGTTGCAGTTCTGCAACAGCTTCTGGATGATGTTCTCGACGTCCTCGCCGACGTAGCCGGCTTCGGTCAGCGTCGTCGCATCGGCGATCACGAACGGCACGTTCAGCAACCGCGCGAGCGTCTGCGCGAGCAGCGTCTTGCCGGAGCCCGTCGGGCCGATCAGCAGGATGTTGCTCTTCGACAGCTCGACGTCGTCCTTCTTGTCGAGATGCTTCAGGCGCTTGTAGTGGTTGTACACGGCCACCGCGAGGATCTTCTTCGCACGCTCCTGGCCGATCACGTACTGATCGAGGATGTCGCGAATTTCCTGCGGGCTCGGCAGATCCGACCGGGACAGGCTGGCCTCGACGCCGGCGGCAGCCGCCTCGTCGCGAATGATCTCGTTGCAGAGGTCGATGCACTCATCGCAGATGAATACCGACGGGCCCGCGATGAGTTTCTTCACCTCATGCTGGCTCTTCCCGCAAAACGAGCAATACAACAGCTTCTCGCTGTTCGAACCTTTTTTGTCCGCCATGAATGTAGAGCCTCCGGACAGGTAGATGACATGATACGCCGAATGCTCCGAACGCCGCGCCTAGGGCGCGACCGGAGTCGGCTGGATGCGCTTGCCGCAGATGCTCAGGGCACTCGGGACGTTGCAGGGGCGCCGCGCAAATCGGGGCGGCACCCCACTTAAGCTCACGGGCGCTTCAGCAGCACCTGATCGATCAGCCCGTAAGCCTTCGCGTCCTCGCTCGACATGAAGTTATCACGGTCGGTGTCGCGCGCGATGCGCTCCACGTCCTGGCCCGTATGCTGCGCGAGCAGGTTGTTCAGCCGTTCCTTCAGGTAGAGGATCTCGCGTGCCTGGATCTCGATGTCGGACGCCTGGCCGCGTGCGCCGCCGAGCGGCTGGTGAATCATCACGCGCGAGTTCGGCAGCGCGAAGCGCTTGCCCTTCGCGCCCGACGCGAGCAGGAATGCGCCCATGCTGGCCGCGAGACCCATGCACAGCGTCGACACGTCCGGCTTGATGAACTGCATCGTGTCGTAGATCGCCATGCCGGCCGACACCGAGCCGCCCGGGCTGTTGATGTAGAGGCTGATGTCCTTGTCGGGATTCTCGCTCTCGAGGAACAGCAATTGCGCGACCACGAGGTTGGCGGTCTGGTCGTTCACTTCGCCGACCATGAACACCAGGCGCTCCTTCAGGAGACGCGAATAGATATCGTACGAACGCTCGCCGCGGCCGCTCGTTTCGACGACGATCGGCACCAGCCCCAGCGCTTGCGCCTCGAAACCCTGCGGCGCGTTCGAAGCAAGCATGTCCAGCAATTCAGCGCGAGTGATCATTCAATGAACCTTGTTCGAATGGAAAATTGAACGGAGGGAAGCCGCCCGCTCAATCGCCATATTAATGGCAACCGTGCGCTTGACGTAAAAACGGCGTGCGGGCCGTCGCTCCGACAGCCGGCACGCCGCTAGAGCAACACTTACGCTTGCGCCGATGCGCTCGCGAGTGCCTCGAAGCTCACTTCCTTGTCCGTCACCTTTGCCTTGCCCAGCACGAAGTCGACGACGTTGCTTTCAACGACGAACGCTTCCATCTCGGCGAGGCGCTGCTGGTTCGAATAATACCAGCGGACCACTTCCTTCGGGTCTTCGTAGCTCTTCGCGAACTCGTCGACTTCCGCGCGGATCTGTTCCGGCTTCGCTTCGAGGCCGTTCGACTTCACGAGCTCGGCCAGCACGAGGCCCAGCTTCACGCGACGCTCCGCCTGCTCGGCGAACATCTCGGCCGGGATCGGTGCGTCCTTCGCGTTCGGCACGCCGCGCTGCGCCAGATCCTGGCGAGCCATTTCGACGAGACGTTGCTGGTCTTGTTCGATCAGGGCCTTCGGCACGTCGAGTTCGGAAATCTTCAGCAGCGCGTCCATCACCTGGTTCTTGACGATGGCTTGCGTGCGACGCTTCGCTTCGCGCTCGAGGTTTTCCTTGATTTCGGCGCGCATCTTCGTCAGGTCGCCGTCTTCGATGCCGAGCGACTTCGCGAATTCGGCGTCGATTTCCGGCAGGTGCGGCCATTCGATCTTCTTCATCGTGACCGTGAATTGCGCCGTCTTGCCCGCCACGTCCTTGCCGTGGTAGTCGTCCGGGAACTTCAGCTCGAACGTGCGCTGTTCGCCGGCCTTCAGGCCGAGCGCCGCCGTTTCGAATTCCGGCAGCATGCGGCCTTCGCCGAGCACGAACGGGAAGTCTTCGGCCGTGCCGCCCTGGAACGCGACGTCGTCGATCTTGCCGACGAAGTCGACCGTCACGCGGTCGCCGTTCTTCGCTGCGGTGTCCTCACCGCCGTCGCCGTGCTCGCCGGCTTCGCCACGAGCGTGGTAGTGCACGCGCTGCTTGCGCAGGATGTCCAGCGTGCGGTCGATTTCGGCGTCGCCGATCGACGTCGTCGAGCGCTCGACTTCAGCCGTCGCCAGATCGCCGATCTTCACTTCCGGGTAGACCTCGAACGTCGCGTCGAACGCGTACGCATCTTCAGCCTGTTCCTGCTTCGGCTCGAAGCTCGGCTGGCCGGCGACGCGCAGGTTTTCCGCGCGGCTGATCGTGAAGAATTCCTGGCCGATCTTGTCGCTCAGCACTTCCGCCTCGACCTGACCCGAGTATTGCTGGGCGACCATCTTCAGCGGCACCTTGCCCGGGCGGAAACCCGGCATGCGAACGTTCTTCGCGAGTTTCTGGATACGGGCGTCGATTTCCTTCTGCACGGTGTCCTTCGGCAGGGAAATCGTCACGCGGCGTTCAAGCTTGCCGAGGTTCTCAACAACGTTAGCCATGGCTTCAATCGTCCTAAAATTATTCGAGCGAATCGGGTTTTCCTTGCCGTGCCTGCCTGCGGCGTGAGGTGCGTCTCACGCACACGCCGCGCCGGAGCGCCACGCCATCCCTGCACGCGCCGGATGGCTAGCGCAAGCGGCTCGGAGCACGGCTTTGGCCGGAAGAATCGACTATTCTAGCAAACAATCTTCCTCATACCGCCAGATCGGCACGACAACCGTGCGCACCCGCGGTGCCGCCCGCTCCCGCGCGCGGATCGCCGCTATGCCGAACGCCGTATCCACCGCGGGCCCACCATCCTGTAAGCTCCGATTGAAGGTACGCCGCGGCCGCGGCCGCCATTCTTCACACCAATCACGCCTTCCGGAGACACCATGCCGCAACACCCGTCCGCGCCTGTCGTCGTCATCGCGCCCGATTCGTTCAAAGGCTCGCTTTCCGCCGAGCAGGTCGCGGACGCGATCGCCACCGGCATCCGCCGCGCCCGGCCCGATGCGGTCGTGCGCCGCTGCCCGATGGCCGACGGCGGCGAAGGCACGCTCGACGCGATGCTGGCGGGCGGCGGCACGCGGCGCACGCTGCAGGTGGCCGGCGCGTCGCTCGCCGCACGCGATGCGGCGGTCGGCGTGATCGACGCGCGCACCGCGATCGTCGAGACTGCCGAGATCGTCGGCATTACCGATGCGGTCGGCATGAGCGTGCCGGTCGACGCGCGCAGCACGCGCGGCATGGGCGAAGCGATCCGCACGCTGCTCGACGAGGGCGTGCGCCGCTTCTTCGTCGCGCTCGGCGGCAGCAGCACCAACGACGCGGGCGCAGGGTTGCTCGCGGGCCTCGGCCTGCAATGCTTCGACGCGGCCGGCCAGCCGGTCGAACCCGTGCCGGCACGACTCGCCGACATCGCGCGGATCGACGCGGCGGGGCTCGATCCGCGCCTGCAGGACGCGGAATTCATCGGCATGTCCGACGTCGACAACCCGCTGACGGGCGCGCATGGCGCAACCGCGGTGTTCGGTCCGCAAAAGGGCGTGACGCCCGCGCAGGTCGCGACCCTCGACGCCGCGCTCGGCCATTTCGCCGACCTGCTCGAGACCGCGCTCGACCGGCGCTGCCGCGACCTGGCCGGTGCCGGCGCCGCGGGCGGCCTCGGCTTCGCGCTGCACATGCTCGGCGCGCAGTTCGAAGCCGGCGCGGAAGTCGTCGCGCGGCAGGTCGGGCTCGATGCGGCACTGGCCGGCGCCGACTGGCTGATCACCGGCGAAGGCCGCTCCGACGTGCAGACGCTGCACGGCAAGGCGCCGTTCATCGCGTGCCGCCACGCGCGGGTCGCGGGCGTGCCCGCGTCGCTGCTGTCGGGCGCGGTCGACCCGGCCGCACTGCCGCGCCTGTCCGAACACTTTTCCGGCTGCTTCTCGCCGGCGCCCGGCCCGATCACGCTCGACGTCGCGATCCGCGACGCGGCGAACCTGCTCGCGAACGAAGCGGAACAGTTGACACGGCTGAAGTACGGCGCACACTGACCGTTGACCCGAGCGCGCGATACAGGAACAATCGGGCCCGCCCTTTTTCTTCAGGATTCGACATGAAAGGCCGACAAGCCGGGCTCGACCAGTTTCTGACCTATCGCCTCCATGCGCTCGCGAAGCGATCCGACCGCGGGATCGCCGACGTGTACCGGCACAAGCTGGACATCTCGCTGCCCGAGGCGCGCGTGATCGCCGCCGTCGGCGCCTTCGGTCCGTTTTCGATCATGGATCTCGCGCGCCACACCAATCTCGACAAGAGCCAGGCGAGCCGCGCGGCGGAAGCGCTGCTGCGCCAGGGGCTGCTCGAGCGAAGCGCGAGCGAGGAGGATGGCCGGATCGTGCTGATCGCGCTGACCACCGACGGCCGCGCGCTGCATCGCAAGATCATGCCGATCGTGCGCAAGTGGAATGAAGGCTTGCTCGCGTGCCTGTCCGACAGCGAGCGCCAGACGTTCGAGCGGCTGCTCGACAAGGTGGTCGCGAGCGCGATCGAACGCGACGACTGAACCGCTTGGCGGGCGTAGTCGGCGCCGCCCCTATCGCGAAGGTGCGGCATGGGCTGCAATCGCTGCGGCCGCGCACATGTTTCAGGCGCCTGCCGCTTTACCCGGATTTATTCGGATGAATCCCGCGGGCCGCCCGAGTCGCGCAAGCGTGGGCGGCGGCCCGGGCGACCGCTCGCCGTTTCGTCATTCTTCCCTGCATGCCGGCCATCGCCGCCGCGCTCTCCCTCCGCTACAGCCCGCTGTTCGCCGCACGCTGACGCAGCAACCCCAGCACCGCGTCGCAATACGGCGTCGGCACGCCGAGCTTGCGCCCCAGTTCAGGAAACACGCCGAGGATCGGCCCGATTTCCAGCGGCCGCCCGGCCTCGAAATCCTGCAGCATCGATGTCTTGAACGCGCCGAGCTTGCGCGTCACGGCAATCCGCTCCGGCCCGCTCATCCCCGCATCGAGGCCGAGCTTCGCGCCGATCGCGGCCGCCTCCTCCATCATCCGCAACGCGAGATCCCGCGTGAACGGATCGTCGAGCAGCTGCTCGGCGGTCGACCCCGTCAGCGCGCTCAACGGATTCATGTTCATGTTGCCCCACAGCTTCGCCCAGATCTCGGTGCGGATCGCCGGCGTCGACTCGACGTCGAAGCCGCCCGCGGCAAGCGCCGCCGCGAACCGCGCGGTCGGCGCGGCGAGCCGATGGTCGGGCGAGCCGACGATCAGGCGGTTGCCGCGGCCGCGGCGCACGACACCCGGTGCATCGGTGCTCGACGACAGGTGCACGACGCAGCCGATCGCCTGTGCGGGCGGCAACGCCGCCGAGACTGCACCCGCCGGGTCGACCGCGTCGAGCGGCACGCCGTCGAGCGGGCCCGCGAGCCCGTGCGTGAACCACCACGGCAGCCCGTTCATCGCGGCGACGATCACCGTGCCGGGCCCGACCAGCGGCGCGATGCGCGCGGCCAGCGCCGGCAGCGCCTGCGCCTTCAGCGCGATCACCACGTAGTCCTGCACGCCGAGCGCAACCGCGTCGTCGCTCGCGCGCACCGGGACCGACGACATGACGCCCGCCTCGTCGATCACGCGCACGCCGTGCGTGTCCAGTGCATCGAGCGTCGCACCGCGCGCGAATGCGCTCACCGTCATGCCGGCCCGCGACAGCGCGGCCGCGAGCAACCCGCCGATCGCGCCGACACCGACCACCGCCACGCGCACCGACCCTGAATTCGTGTCGTTCATGATGGAAATCCGTCTACCGGGAGCTGACGAGCATAACGCTCAATGGTTGCGGATACAACCATTCGTGCCAGCACCCGCATGCCTGTGCCGGCACGAACGATTCAGCGCGCCGCGCCACCTGCCTCCACCGGCTCGTCGTCGGTCGGGCCGCCCGTCGCGCCGAGCACGCCGGCGATCTGGCTCTTGTCGTGCATGCCGAGCTTGCGGTACGCGCAGCGCAGGTAGTGACGCACGGTCGTCGGCGAAATCGCCATCTGCTGCGCGACCTCCTTGTGCGAACGGCCGGCACCGTAATAGCGGATCGCCGCCAGCTCTCGCGGACTCAGCCGGTCGAGCAGCGAGCGCGGCCGCGCCTCGATCTGGAACAGTCCCGCGACGGGCACGCACTGGATGCGCAACGCATCGCCGATGAACGGCTGGCCCGACTGGCGCCGCACGTGCGCGACCAGCGGCTCCGGTACGCGCGGGCCCGTCCACGCCGGCCATTCGGTGCGCAGCACGTCGTCGAAGCCGTGATCGGCGTGATGCAGCACGCCGAAGTTGTCGCACAGCGCGCGCGCCGCCGGCGCCACCGCGTCGCCGCGCTCGCGCGTGAGCTGCGCCGCGCGATTGATCGTCAGCGCGGCCGCCAGATGCGGGATCACTTCCTCGAAGCGGCTCGCGTCGTCGTCGCTGAACGGACGGTTCAGGCCCTGGCGGTAGATCGACATGAACGTCGTCAGCCCGAAGCGGCGGTCGAGCGTACACACGCACATCAGTTGCGCCAGCCCGTACTTCACGCACCAGTCGCGAAACCGCGCGTCGAACCCGGGCTCGACGACCGACAATCGCACCGCGCGACCGTGCGCGCCGAGCAGCGTGCGCTGCGCGAGCGGATCGCAGTCGCGCACGCGTTTCCAGTCGCTGAAGAACGCATGCGGCAGACGGTAGAGGAAACTGTTGTGCATCACGGGGCCGGTCGGCACGTGCGTCGCGACGCCGGTCCACGCGGCGTCGAACGGGATGAGCCCCTGCAGCAGCGAAAAGAAGCGGCACTCGAATTCGCCGATGCCCGACTGCGCGGCGAGCGCGTACAGATCGAGCAGCATCAGGCCGAGTTCGCGCCGCGCCGCGTCGCCGCGGGTCACGCCGTCGAAATCGGCGCGGCGCGGCGGCAGCGGCGGCCAGGCGGATTCCTCGAGCACGATCGCGGCCGGCACGTCGCGCAACGCGTCGAGATCCTGCCCGATATCCGTCGTGATCCTCACCTTCCGCTCCCCTGCCCGATCGGGCCGCTGATGCGCGCAACGCAGACCGGCCGATTATAGCGACCGGCATTTTTGGCGGGCGCCGCCGCCGGAGTACACGACAGCCCCATCCATTTGAACGGGACGCCGCCCGTTGCTGCCGCGCAGCACGCCGCGCCGCGGCGTCGCGGCGCGTCCATGCCGTGCACCGCGGGTTTTCCATACCGTTCATCTGCACGACTGTTCGCCGGTTTTCCCGCTGCGGACACTGCGTCGCGACAACACCAACGACAAACGATGCAGGACGGTATGGAGAACCCCACGTGATGACACCCCGCTTCATCCGCACGGCGACGGCCGCCGCTGCGCTCGCTGCGTGCAGCTTCGCCGCACACGCGCAATCGACCCTCACGCTGTACGGCGCGCTCGACGCCGGCGTGCAGTACCTGACGCATGCCGACGGACGGCACGCGGCCGTGCAGTTGCAGAACTACGGCATCCTGCCGTCGCAGGTCGGGCTCAAGGGCACCGAGGATCTCGGCGGCGGCTGGCGCGCGCTGTTCAAGCTCGAACAGGGTCTCAACATCAACGACGGCACCGCGACCGTCCCCGGCTACGCGTTCTTCCGCGGCGCGTACGTCGGCATCGCGGGGCCCGTCGGCACCGTCACGCTCGGCCGGCAGTTCAGCGTGCTGTTCGACAAGACGCTGTTCTACGACCCGCTGTGGTACGCGTCGTACAGCGGCCAGGGTGTGGTCGTGCCGATGAACGCGAACTTCATCGACCACTCGATCAAGTACCAGTCGCCGGCGTTCGCCGGCTTCGATGTCGAGGCCCTCGCCGCGACGGCCGGCGTCGCGGGCAATACGCGCGCGGGGCGCGTGCTCGAACTCGGCGGCCAGTACACGAGCAACGGGCTGTCGGTCAGCGCGGTGCTGCATCAGGCGCACGGCGACGCGTCGGCGGCGGGCGACGCGTCCGCGCGCCGCCGCGAGCTCGGCACGCTCGCCGCGCGTTATGCGTTCGCGACGCTGCCGCTCACCGTCTACGCGGGCGTCGAACGCCTGACCGGCGACCTCGATGCGGCGCGCACGATCGTCTGGGGCGGCGCGCGCTACCTGACGTCGGGCGGAATCGGGCTGAACGCGGGCGTCTACCACACCGATTCGCACACGCCGACGATCGGCCGCCCGACGCTGTTCATCGCGAGCACCACCTACGCGCTGTCGAAACGCACCGTCGCCTACCTGAACCTCGGTTATGCGCGCAACAGCGGCCAGAGTTCGCAGACCGTCTACGAATACGACCCGACACCGCTCGCCGGCGCATCGCAGTTCGGCGCGATGGTCGGCATGTACCACCTGTTCTGATTCCGTCCAGCGAGATTCCGCCATGAAAACCCTTTGCTCCACCGATGCAGCACTGCCGTCCGACGGCCGCGCGTCGCGGTTCGCGCGCTCGACGCTCGTCGCCCTCGTCGTGTTCGCGGCCATCACGCCGCTGCTGCTGCTCGTCGCGCCGGCCGTCGCCGGTCAGTTGGCGACACAGCTCGGGCTGTCCGCGTCGCAGATCGGCACCTACTTCTTCGTCGAACTCGGTGCGTTCAGCCTCGCGACCGTGCCGTCGTACCTGTGGCTCGGCCGTGTCGATGCGCGCCGCGTTGCCGCCTGCGCGATCGCGCTGTTCGGCGCGGGCAATCTCCTGACCGCGCTTTGGATGCCCGGCTTCGTCACGCTGCTCGCGTTGCGTGCCGTCACCGCGCTCGGCGGCGGCTCGCTGATGGTGCTCTGCATGACCAGTGCGGCCACGAGCGAGAACAGCGATCGCGTGTACGGCCTCTGGGTTGTCGGCCAGTTGATCGCCGGCGCGATCGGCCTGTTCGTGCTGCCACACGTGTTCGCCGGGTTCGGGCTGCGCGCGCTGTACGTCGCGCTGGCCGTGCTCGCGCTGCTTGCCGCGCCGCTGTCGCGCGGCTTTCCGGCGACGCTCGGTGCGCGGAGCGCGTCGGCGCGGGCCGCGCGCGGCGCTGCGACGAATACGCCGCAGCGCTTCGTCGCGCTCGCGATCGGTGCGGTGCTGACCTTCTATCTCGCGATCGGCAGCGTGTGGACCTTCGCGAGCCGCGCGGCAGCGGAAGCCGGACTCGATCCGCAAGCGACCGGCAACGTGCTCGCGATCGCGAGCGTGATGGGGATTGCCGGCGCGGCGCTCGCATCCTGCGCGGGCGGCCGGCTTGCGCGGCGCACGATGCTGGCCACCGGTTACGCGCTGCTCGCGGCGTCGCTCGTCGCACTCGCCGCGCTGCCGCATGCGCGCGGCTACAGCGCCGCGATCTTCGCGTTCAAGTTCGCGTGGACGTTCGTACTGCCGTTCATTCTCGCGACCGTCGCACAGATCGATACGTCCGGGCGCCTCGTCGCGACGCTCAATTTCGTGATCGGTACGGGCCTCGCGGCCGGCCCGCTGCTCGCCGGGCTGTTGCTCGATGCCGGCGGCACGATGCACGCGCTGTTCGCGGCCGCCACTGCCGTCGCGATCGCGTCGTTCGCCGCGCTGCGCCATATCGATCGCCGCGCGCGGATTGCCGCGGCTGCCATTTCCTCCCAACCGTGACAGGTCAAGCACATCCATGAATCGCACTGCCTTCTTCACCGACGAACGCACGTTCTGGCACACCGGCGGCACGCACGCGCTGTTCTTCCCGGTCGGCGGCTGGGTCCAGCCGCCATCGAGCACCGGCTACGCGGAATCGCCCGATTCGAAGCGCCGCTTCCTGTCGCTCGTGCAGGCGTCGGGCCTTGCCGCTCACCTCGACCTGCGCGGTGCCGCGCCGGCCACCACCGGCGATCTGCTGCGGATTCATCCGGCGAGCTATCTCGACGCGTTCCGCGCGCTCAGCGATGCGAACGGCGGCGACCTCGGCGATCTCGCGCCGTTCGGCAAAGGGAGCTACGAGATCGCCGCGCTGTCCGCCGGCCTCGCGATCGCGGCAGTCGACACGGTCGTCGGCGGGCATGCGGCCAACGCGTTCTCGCTGTCGCGCCCGCCCGGCCATCACTGCCTGCGCGATCGCCCGATGGGCTTCTGCCTGCTCGCGAACATCCCGATCGCGATCGAGGCCGCGCGCGCGAAGCATGCGATCGAGCGCGTCGCGGTGATCGACTGGGACGTGCATCACGGCAACGGCACGCAGTCGATCTACTACGACGATCCGGACACGCTGACGATCTCGCTGCACCAGGACCGCTGCTTTCCGCCCGGCTACAGCGGCGGCGACGAGCGCGGCGAAGGCGCGGGCGTCGGCGCGAACCTGAACGTGCCGCTGCTCGCGGGCAGCGGCGACGACGCGTATCGCCATGCGTTCGAGCGGATCGTGCTGCCGGCGCTGGAACGGTTCCGGCCGGAGCTGATCGTCGTCGCGAGCGGTCTCGATGCCAGCGCGGTCGACCCGCTCGCGCGCATGCAGTTGCATACCGACAGTTACCGGTACATGACGCGGGCGGTGAAGGAGGCGGCACGGCGCCACTGCGGCGGACGGCTCGTGATCGTGCACGAAGGCGGCTATTCGGAGGCTTACGTGCCGTTCTGCGGACTCGCGATCGTCGAGGAACTGGCCGGCATCCGCACCGAGGTCGCCGATCCGATGCTCGACCTCGCGATCGCGCAGCAGCCGGGCGAGCGGTTCGTCACGTTCCAGCGCGAGCTGCTCGACGAACTGGCCGCGTCGTTCGGGTTGTAACGCGCGCTCACCAACGAGATGGGGCCGGCCCTTGCGCGATCGGTGCGGATGGGGTTTCCTGTGCTTTTATACCTGCCAGGCCCGGGCCCCTCTTCAGATGAAATCGTCTCCGCGCGAACCCGACACCAACGACAAAGCGCGCCGCCAGCCTTCGAAGCTCGCCCTGAATATCGCCGCGGTGCTGGTCGGCCTCGTCACGTTCGCGATCGGCGTCGCGTGGTTGATCTATAGCTGGATCGTCGATCGCGAAGCGCAGTATTTCGCGATTCCGCTGGTGTTTTCGGTGCCGGTGATCGTGGCGGTCGCGGTGCGGAGTTTCTGGGACTAGGCGCGCGCCGAACGACAAAGCGCCGCGGTCGGTCGACGCGCGGCGCCTTTCATCAAATGCGGTAGCAATATTGGCGGTCCGCTCCCGGCCGCTCACAAGCCCGCGTGCCGACACGGGTTGGGAACCGCGCCCTGATACCCGCTGGCGAAACCCAGTGCGGAACCGAGCAGCGCCGTGCCGATCGATTTCAGGACGGTTTCGCCCGACAGCGACACCCCGCTCGAAATCAGCCGGCCCGAATAGGCCGAACACTCCGGGGAGGCTGCGCCGGTCTGCACGGACCTGGCGCTCCACGCGACGTTGTCGGCGGCCGTCGTGGCAGATGCCGGTACGGCCAGCGCGAGCGTGAGTACGGCAATCGATGTGTGTGCGATGTTCTTCTTCATGGACGGTCCTCGGCAGGGAGCACTGCGTACGGGAACTGTAATGAAGAGATGATACGCGCTACGCGACCCGAATTTCCGTGCGCTGGACAGGAGCCGTGTATCGGCGAAAATCGTCATCAACAAAAAAGCGCTGCCGGTCAGCCGACCGGCAGCGCTTTTTTTGAACGGTCCTGGGCGGAGCCCGTTCGACTTCATGGTGCTGAGGCCGGAGCCACACTAGAACCGTTCTGACTTTCTGCCATTGGGTTTCTGCGAGTTCGTCTTTTGCGGATGCCCCCACATATGCCCCCTTGCGTTCAAGCTGTCGATTTTGTGTCTCATCGGCACAACAAATCGGCGGCTTCCATCATCGCGCAAGGAGATCGTCATGGCAAAGAACCTCGTCGGGGCATTTCGTTTTTCGTTGGCTGTTGCCGTACTGCTCGCATGTGCCGCATGCGGCGGCGGTGACGACCCCGGTCCTCTTGTAGCACGCAACGCGACGGCCGGCGGACAAGTCGGTCCAGCACTCCGGCCTTGCGAAGCACCAGAGGCGCCCTGCCCGGCTTCGCAAGCTCAAGGCGGCCTCCGGAAGTGACGACGCAGTGAAGCTCTATTCGACCTCCGATACTGCCGGCTCGATCCGCAAGGCGTTCGCTGACTTCACTCACGTGCTCGTGAACCGCGGTTACACCACGATCAAGCCGGCATTCTTCAAGAGCGCATCGATCGCCGATCTCCCCGTCTACGTCTGGGCATGGTGGGATCGTGCAAGCGATGGGCAGCTGGCGAGGTGGCGAGACAACGGCGGTGTGTTGCTGGATCGCTACACGTATTCTGACCGTGCCGGCCCGGCTGACGTACTCGTCTTCGTGGAATGCCCGATGACCATGGACAGGCTGACACGCTCCTACGCGAATACGTCCGAATACGCCGTGATCCCAGTCCCGCATACCTGGCGCGTGCACGAGGAATGCATCGACCTCCGAACACCGAGAGTCGATGACCTGCGCACGATTTGGAGCGCATGCCGAGGACAGCGCATTACCGATGATCAGTTGGAGTCCAAGACTGGCATCCCGCGTCAGCGCGCTACCTACATGCGCAAGAGCCTCAAGCCCGTAGAGGAATGGGAAATGCGTCCACGGCTGGCACCGGACGCGCTCGGCTTGTCGCCCGCATGGGGCTGGATCGGATGCGGCCGCACGGAGCTGAAGAAAATTGTCCGAGAGGAAGGTCACAAGGCCGCCATCAAGGAGATGGCTCGCCTTGGACACATCTCGTTGACCAAGTGGCAGGTCTACAGGAACGACGAACCCGACTGGGAGTTCCTCGAGCGCAAGCGCAAAGTCGCTATTGCTGATCTTGCCGAAGTTCGATCACTCGTTGAGTCGCTTCACGACCATCTTCAAGCTTGACGACCGTCTGCCGGATCTCTTTGATCCGTGGTGCGTTCTGGTGGTAGAGCTGGTTCAACTCGGACAGCGCCAGGTCGATTTCTCGGTCTCCCACTGCGCGTTGCTCCCCGCCCCTGAGCGCAATTGCTGCTTGCAGCTTCACCTTCGCCATCGCGGCGCTATCTTTGTGATCCATCGTCGCGAGGCCATGAAGCTCCTCGAGACCGACTACCTTGTATGCGCGCGAGAGATCTGCGATGCGTGCCTCGAACTGCTCGCTGCTCATGCGGGAATATGCTGGATCGACCTTGATCTTCTCGATTGCCGCGGCGAATCCTTGGAGTTCGGTGGACGCACGGATGTACCCGTCCAACTCATGGGCGGTGCAGTCGAGCGTCGAGGCAGCCAGGAAGATGTCCCCCTTGGCTTCGGTCAGGGCGGTCTTGATCGATTCCTCGGAGATCAGGCCGGCGCGCATGGAGCGTCTCATCTCAGTAGCTCAGCCCTTTTGCGTATCCCATGGACTGCAGCTCGGGCAGCTGCTTCTTCAGCCGACCGACACCGATGTCGGTGCGGTAGAACGGACTGTTCGGGATCTTCACCTTCTTGATGGCACTGTACGCCGAGCGGCGCGCGCCGGTAATCGTCTCGCCGGTACCAGTCGCAATCAGCACGTAGTCGCCGGCTGTCACCGGGCCCGGCAAGTCCACGACCTTGCCGTTCACCTCGCGCGGCGCGACGCCCATCATCACCTCGGAGAAGTGCAGGTGCTCCATGTCCTCGGCGCCGTAGATCGGGATCCCGCACAGCTCCTTGTTCGTGATCTTCGAGTACGGGAAGTCGGGCAGCGCCATCAGCACCGAGATGCACACCTCGTCCATGCGGATCTTCAGCGTGTCGCGGCCCTGGATCTTGTCGGCCATCCACTGCGCGGGGTCGCCCTCGATCAGCGCGGTCAGGTTGTGGCGGATCGGCCAGCCGTCGCGCATTGTCCACTCGAGCGGATACGGGCCCTTCCCGTCGGTCGGGATCATGCAGTTCACGTCGACGTACCCGACGTACCCAATCCGCTTCAGGTGCTCCGTGGCGGGCTTCAGCACCTCGTCGGCAAGCTTCGATTGCCGGACGACGCGTACCGTGGTGCCCATCTCGCCGGTGTTCACGCCGAGGTCGCCGTTCATCAGTTTCTTATTTTCCCAGTTCTCTACCCAGCCGCGCGACCAGCCGTCGGGGCCGAAGAAGCCTCCCACGGCCATCTCGATGCCGCTGATCTTCTCCTGCAGGATGAAGCCGTCCTTGCGCGCCGCAGAGCGGTATTTGTCGATCTTGTTCCAGCGTCCTAGCATGTACACCATGTCGGCCGCGCTGTCGGCAACGTAGGACATCGCGCGCTCGCCATCACCGGACGGTTTCGACACGAACGCGTTGCCCTGCTTCTTCACGTACGCGATCGCCGACTCGTAGTCGTGGAACGTCTTGCCGGGAATGATCCGCATCCCGCACTCTTCCATGACTTTCTGCCCGACCTCGCGGTCGAGCTCCCACTCGACGGCCGCGAGGTTGCAGCCGTAGATCGGATACCCGATCCGGCGGTACGGCTCGAGCATCTCGAGGTAGCTGACGTTGTCCGGCGTATAGATCAGGTCGGCCCAGCCGAGCCACTTCCGGCGCAGCTCGTCATAGTCGCGGATCTTCGGCACGATGCCTTCGCCCGCGTGACGGTCGGTACCATCCGGGCGCGGCTTGTCGTACCAGAGGACCTGATGCCCCCACTCCTGGCAGCGCATCAGCCAATCGAGGCAGTTCGAACCGACGTCGATCGCCAGAATTCTCATGGGGCAGGCGGCCGCTGAAGGAGTTGTTCGGTGATGGCAGGACCGGCACGGTTGTACAGGTTCGCGGCGGCCCATGGCGCCACAGCGGCAGCGGGGTTGACGCCGAGCCCCGCACCCCCTAGCACGCCGGCGACGATGCCGCGCTCGGCCGTGTTCGACGTCCCGGGCTCGCGCAGGAACAGCGAGCCGATGTCCGCCAGCTTGCCCAATTCGCCACCCTGGCCCATCGCCATCGCGCGCTTGCCGTACGCGTTCGACGTGACCGCTCCCATCAGCGCCTTCGGGCTGATGTTCCCGCCGGGCGACTTCGCCACGAGCGGCTCGATCGTCTTCCCCATCGCATACTGCCGGCGCGCCGCCGCGTAACGCGCCGCCTCGTCGGACGACAGCTGCGGCAGAAACGCGTCTTCGATTTCGCCCTGCAGGTCGCTCAGCGCGTGCCGCAGGTCGCCGTTAGACGTGCTGCGGATGGTCGACTTCAGCTTCGTCAGGTACGGCCGGAGCTTCGCCCCATCGAGCTGCCGCGCGGCCGACGTCGCCCCGCCACCGGAGAGCGCTTGGCGCGGGCCGGCCAAGGCTTCCAGATCGTCGATATACCCCTGAACCACGCCCTGCACTTCCGGCAGCTGGTTGCCCTTTGCGCGCTGCAGGCGATTCAGGAATGCGTTGTCGATCGGGATGCTGTGCGCAGCCGTAATCGCGTCGATCTCGGTCCCCGACTTCTTCATCGCGTTGGCGTACACCTGGCGCGTCAGCTTGTCGCCTTCGCCGCCGATCGCCTGGATCAAGCGCTGGTTGAATACGCGCTGGTTGGCGCCCGACGTCTCGCCGGAGAACGGCACGTCCGACGACAGTTGCCCGGCGATGCGCCCGAATTTGTTCTCGTACATCTGGTCCGGCCGGAAGCGGAATCCCATCTCGTGCGCCTCGCGCGCGAGCCGCAGCGTCTCGGGATCGACTTCCGGCAGCGCTCGAGCAGCGGCGCGCGCGGCACCACGGCCGACGGAGTTCGCACCAGCTCGAGCGGCGCCTGCCGCACCCTCACCGGTGGCCAGCACGCCGCGCGGCACTTCCGGGATCCGTGCGAGCATCGGCCCTTCCACGGGCAGACCCGCGAGCTTGCTGGCGTCCATCATCTGGCCGAGCGCCTCGACATCGTTCCGGCCGGCCTCGGTGCGCGGCTGATACGTCAGCTTGCTGGCCAGCGCGGCGCCGGCCCGGTCGCCTTCCTCGATGCCCTGCTGCGTGCCGTACTTGCCGCTCGTGAGCGTCTTGCCGATGCCATACGCGGCGCCCACGGGCGCGGCCAGCGCGCCGGTTGCGGCCGACAGGCCGGCCTCGCCGAGCCCGACCGCGCTCTTTCCCAGACCGAGCAGGCGCTCCGCGATGGTATCGGCGTGCTTCGACGCGGGGGTTGGCGTCGGTCCATCAGGCGGCAAGCGATCGAGAGGTGCGACCGCGCCGCGCGGTGCCGCCGGCGCAGCGCCGTACTTGTCCCACGGCCCCGTAGCGGAAGCTGCAGTGTCCTGCGCGTATTTTTCCCACGGGCCGGCCATTACATCTTCTCCCAGTTGCTTTGCTTCGACGGATCGCCGCCCTTGAACCGGTAACCGCCCTCGACCGTGCCGACCGCCGGCGCGCCTTCACCGCGGCCGGAAATGCGGGCCTTCTGCTGCGCCTGCACTTCGGTTGGCGCCTGGCGGGCCGCCGACATTTCCTTTTCCATCATCGACAACACCGCGTTCAGTTGCTCCGGCGTGCTCGCGGTGGACAGCAGTTCGCGTGCATGCTCCTTGTCGGACACCGTGGGCACGCCGGTCGGGCTGATCGCGCGCGCGTAGGCATTCACCGACGTGTTCAGCGCGGTGCCGAGCGCAACAACACGGGGATCGCCGGTACCGGTCTGGGCCGCCTGCATCGCGCGGTTCACGCCCGGAAACTCGGTGCGCGGCAGCGCAGCCGACGCTTCGCGCACGAGCGGGAAAGTCTTCTGCGCTTCCGCGACGGCCATGCCGATGTTCGCCGCGCGCGTGGCGCCCGTCCGCGCGGCCGCCTTCTCGCCCTGGAAGCCGGCGTTCGCGGCGGCGATATCCGCGCCGGTGCCGCCCGCCTCGCGTTCCTGGCGCATCACCTCACGGCGCAGCGCGATGATGTTCTTCGCGCCCTGCGCGCCGCGGCCGAGGTTCTGGTAGACCGACGTATCGCCCGCGCGTGCCTGTTCCGCCAGAAACTTCAGGTCTTCCGGCGAGAACTTCGCATCGTCTCCGTTGGCCATCGCGATCGACTGCCGGCGCAGCGCGATGGATTCAGCGCGCAACGCATTCGACTCGGCGCGCGCCTGCCGACGGTCTTCGCGGTTAAGCGCGTTGTCCTCGGCGCGTTGGCGCAGCGCATCGTAACGTTCCTGCAGCTGCGCGATCTGCAGCTGATGCTGGAACTGTTGCTGGATCTGCGCGGCTTGCTGTTTCGCCTGCGAGTCGAGGATCGGCGTCAGCTGCTGCAGGCCGGCCATCAGATCGGCGCCCGACAAGCCCTGGTCCTTCAGCACCTTGATCGCGCCGTCGAGCGACAGCGGTCCCGATGCTTGCTGAGTCGGGCCCGGAGCATTCGACGGCGGCGCGGGAATTTGCGGTGGCGTAGCCTGCGCAGGACTCCCCGCCGTCGGCATCGGCCGAAACGCGGGCAGTGGCGGTTTGCCGGGCGCGCCGGTTCCCATTCCCGGCGGCATGCCAGGCGGAAGCGGAGGCATCTGCCCCGGCGCCGGGCCCGCCATTGACGGTTGCGCGGGCATGGACGGTTGACCGGGATTCGGCGCTTGCGGCGGGGGCGGCATCTGCGCGGGTTGGCCCTGCTGTCCAAGCAACAACGGCAACGCATTGCCGGCAGCCTCGAGCGCAGCCTGCTTACGCTGACGGTCCTGCTGCTCCGTCTGGAACTGCGCGAGCTGAAGCATGCGCAACTGGCGTTGCGCGGCCTGCTGGTCCGCAGCCTGTTGATACTGAAGGAAGTAAGGGAGCCCCGCGAGTCCGGCCATATCTCACCTCACATCGTGAACCCGTACGAGTTCCCGCCGCCCGAGTAATACGGGCTCGACGTGAACGCGCCGCTGAAGTCGCCACCGCCGAACGAGCCGGTAGTACCGTTGAAGAAGTTGCCGAAGCCGCCGGCATTCTGGATCGAGTTACCCAGACCCGAAATGCCCTGCGATACCAGGCTGCCGAGCGCGCCGGCGCCCTGCGCCTGCGCCTGGAACGGCACCGATTGCGCGCCGGCGCCGTAGTTCAGGTACGGGATGATCTGCCCTTGAATCGATGAAGCGGAAGCCAACGGGCCCTGCTCCATTCTGGAGTTATACGTACTAGCCAACTGCCCCGGTACGTCCGCCAAGTTCATTGCAATCGTATATGGCAGTTGTCCGCCAAGCAGCGTGTATTGCGGAGCTTGAGTGAGGGCATTCGCGCCGGCTTGGCCGTAGCTCCCCGCCGTGTTTGCGGCGCCGGCATAGCCCTGTAACCCCTGTAGCGCGCGCGACAGCTGGTTGTTCTGCCAATCAATGTTGAAGTTCGACAGCGCTTGGTTGGCTACCCCCGCACCGGCCGCGGACGACCCCAGCCCGTACATCGAGTTGTTAGCATTGACCTGTTGTTGCACATTATTCAGACTGCGGTCGTAGAGTGCGCTCTGCGGGTCCAGTCCCATTTGGTAAACGTTCTGGCCTGCAGTCAGCAAGTTTCCTTGCGTCATCAGGTCTAGATTGCCGAGGCCGGTCAGCGCGTTGCCGGCGTTCGTGTATCCGATACCGGCCTGGTTTGCCGCGGTCTGGTAAGCGGGCTGGTATTGACTGTTCGCGGTCAGCCCCTGTGACAACGATTGATACAGATACGGATTCTGCCACTGGATCTGCGTCTGGTTGCCCTTCATCTGATCGAGCAAGCTCTGCCAGGTCGTATCGGCTTGGGGCAGACCGGTCGGTACGTAGTACGATGGGCCGCCCCCGCTAGTGCTGGGTGACATAGCCCCGGAGACTAGCGAGCCCGCGATTGATCCCCCTACAGCAGCTGCGACACCCCAAGGCATGGCTTACTCCCTTTCCAAGACTTCCGGATCCGCCACGCTCTCAGCGTGGATACAGAGCCACGTCAGGTCCGTCAGCGCCGTAATGCGATGTGTGAGGCCAGCCTTCACCTCGAGCATGCACGGACCGTGCAACACCTGCAGTTCCCCCTCGACATCGAGCATCGCCGTGCCATGTGCGAGGTAGCTCAGATGATCGTAGTCGTGCACGTGCTTCTGCACTTCCTCACCGGCGCGCAGTGTCTGCTCGCGCGCGTACACGCCGCCGGCCGTGAAATGGTGCTTGACGGTCATTTCTCGCACCGAATCGACACGATCAGCGTGATCCGATCGTCGTCGCCCTCGTTGACCACTTCGTGCTCTTTCGTGTTATCGAAGTACCAGACATCACCCGGCGCCATAACGACGCGCTCGTCCTCGACTCGGTTCCAGCATTTCGGATTCGTCTGCAATGGCACGTACAGCTTCGTGTTGTAGTGCCGCACGTGCCAAGTATCGTCAGCGTGAGGCAGGATCCGCTTACCCGGCGGCAGCTTTGTGATCAGTATGCCGCCCAGGCGGGTACCCTCGACACGTGCCATCAGGCCGAACACGATCGGCCTGAGCTGCGGCAGTGCGTACCACTCCGGGTAGAAGATCGCGTCATGCGCATCGTTGAAACCCGTATAGTCCCCGGCGGCCTTGTACGGCTTCTCGTCGTTGTACCGCAGCCAGATATCCGAGACGTCAGCGTGTGGGCTGCCCTCGCGATCCGTGCGAAAAACATGTCGATTCCAGAGGCCCGGCTGTCGCGCGATCGCGAGCAGTACGGGCGCCGTATCGATGCCTGCGCCGATCCGGATCAGGTTGTTCATTGGACGCCCTTCACCTGCTGGTAGACATGCATGCCACCGAGCCCCAGCATGCCGATCGTGATGGTCGCGAGCTGCGTGAGGTCGAGCGGCGGCAGATTCAGAGGGTGGCCCGCGATCGCCGCGCACGCGTTCATCAGCGGCTCGACGACGAAGTTGTACGCGTATCCGGCGACGCACACCCATCCCATCCCGCCGCGCCAGTGCTGCAACGGATCGCTGCTCTGCGCCTCGGCCTGGTTGATTTGCATCTGCCCGGTGATCTGCGCGAGCTCGCCCGTCTGCTGCAGTTGGAGCAGTTGAAGCTTCGCCGCGGCGGCCTGCTGCGGATCCGGCCAGACGCGATCGATGATCTTCCCGACGACGTCGGAGACTGCGGAAATCGGATCGAGGAATCCCATCACGCGGCTCCCTTCAAAAGGTTGTTGGCGATGCGGTTCGCCCATCCGTGGCTGAATGCCGGCCAGTTGTGCAGGTCAGCGAGATACTTCAGCCGGTATGCGAGAAAGCGCGAGACGATGCGCAGCGGGTCCGTCGCATTCACCTTGGCGATCGTGACTGGCCCAATTCGGCCGTCCGGTTCAAGCCCGGCCGCCTGCTGCAGCCACGTCACCGGAAGCCCCCCGTTGTACGCGGCATCGAATACCTGGAAGGCCACGCGCGGATCGAACTGGTCGCAGTAGTACGTATCCCAGTAGACCCGCTTCGCGATCTGCTTGGCGATCTCCTGCGACAGTGCATGCATGTCGCCGCCGTACCCGTGGGCACGCGCGACGCGGGCCGTGATGCCCCACATCGTCTCGCCGCCTGGGTCGGCCGGGTTGTTCGAGTAGCCGCCTTCGTTCCCCATCAGTGCAACGAAGGCTTCGTCGAAGCTGCTCACAGCTTGCCCACCGCGTGCAGGATCTGCTCGACCTTCTGCTCGGCGGTGGCCTCGGCGTCGGTAACGATCGTCGTCACGCGCGATTCGAGATCGGTGAGCTCCTTCGCAGCATTGCCGAGGCCGACGATTTCCTCGACCTTGTCGACGAAAGCACGGCCGTCGTTTGCCAGTGCCTGGAAACGCGCCTCGATGGCGGATTTGATCGCTTCGAGCATGACTTTCTCCTAGAGGAACTTCTTGAATCCGCCGCCGGCGCCATACGCGGCGAGCGCGACGAGGGCGTACATGAAAACCCGCCACGCCAGACCGAGGACACCCCGGCCGACATTGAGCTGGAAACGCTGGGTGATGCCGCTTTCGATCTGCTCGGCAATCGCCTTGACGTCGTCTTCGGTGAGTGTCCGGTTTCCCATGTTTTTCCCGATAGTTGTGCGAATTGTGGTTTTGTTTCCCTTCGCTTAAACGAATTCGAGGACGATGAACATACCCGCGGTTCCGTTAAAGCCGGCCGTTCCCGAAACCCCGGATGAATAGATCGCGCCGCCAGCGCCGCCCGCTCCTCGCCCGTTTCCGTTCGTGCCATTGGTAGTCGTACCGCCGACCCCTCCCGTCCCCCCGGAACCGAACGGGCTATTCCCGCCGCTACCGCCCAGAGAGTTGTTCGGGAAGTCCAGGCCGGCGGTGCCCGGCTGGCCTTGATTCGAGAAGATGAAAATCCCCGAACCGCTCGGCGCAGCGGGCAATTGCGGAGGAGGCGCCCCCATCGCTGACGTACTCGATCCCGGGTTGCCACCGCCCAGAAGACCCGCGAGGCCACCCGGGAGGACCAGCAATCCGCCGAAACTGGACTGGCCGCCGTTGTTGCCGGTGGCGCCGGCGATACCCGTTCCGCCTGCGCCAATCGTCACGGTTTGCGTGGTGAGGCCAGATGGAATCCAGATCGCGCCAAACGTCCCTGAGCCACCGCCAGATCCTGCGACCGGTACGGCCGGGCCCGGCGAAACAGCGCTGGTACCTCCGCCAGCGGCGCCGCCACCGACACCGGCCACGATCGCGCTGTTGGCGTTCGTGGACGGCGTGTACGTACCGGACGACGTCAAAACCTGGATGTTGACGAGCGCACCGAGTCCTGCGGCGGCCATGGCGGCGGTCAGCGCAGAAGTGGCCAGCGCATTCGCGTTCACCTGGTTGACGATGTAATTCAGGTCGGCCATGACCTGCGATGCGTCCGCGATCGTGCCGTTCTGTAGGTTGGCGGGAAGCGATCCGATGATGCTCATGACTACCCCTGGTTCGTATATCCGGCGTCCTGATACCGCGCAAAGAACGTCCCGATCTGCACTTCATTGGTCGGCGTGACGGTCACATCGAGCGACATCTTCTGAAAGACGAGCGCAATCGGCCACGGGATTGTGTAGACGTGCGGGATACTGGAATTCGATGACCAGTTCGCACGCCCCCATACGAATGCACCCCAGATCGATCCCTGAGCGGGCGTCGTCACGAAAGCGGATGCGATCGTGTTGTTCTGGTCGTTCAGCGCGGTCAGGTTGAAAAACACCTGGCTCCCTGTCGACCCCAGCTCCAGCGTCGATTCCACTACCTGCAGCTGCTGCATGTGGCCGGTCTTCGGAAAATCCGACGAGCGTAGATGGCTGACGAACGTCGCGCCCGCATCGAGATAGCTCGAGTTCGCCGATGGGATCGTCGTGCTGACGAACAACGCCGCGCCCTGCCCGGCGCCCGACAGCACGAACGCCTCACCGTACTGCGACGCGCAGTCGTAAAGAAATGTGTGCGGGCCGGTCCAACGCTTGCGCCGAATGTCGTACCAGTAGTCGTTCGTCTGTTGCTGCCCCTGGATCAGGGTCGGCACGCACGTACGGTAGATGTTCCCGGCAAACGCCGCGCTGATGCGCGATGGCTGCGTGGTGTTCTGGAACGGCACCTGCAGATCCGCTGGGAAGTCAGTACCCGGCCGGCTCGACAGCGGTACGAGTGTGCCCAGGAAGTTCAGGATGTACGGTGCGTCCACGCCCGCGAAGAAGATGCCGAATGGACCCTGCACGACGCTCCGCGGTGCGATGCATCCAGTCGTCAACGAGATGTAATTCAACGCCAGGTTGTTCGTCGTCGGGTCGCCCGTGATCTGCCAGATCTGGCCGGCCTTGAACACCACCAGCGCGCCGATAACACCGGCCGATGTGGTTTGAATCGGCAGGCCAGACTCCGCGGTGATCGGCGTCGTATCACCGATCGTCACGGCCTGCGAAGCGTTCGTACGCGTCAGCGGGGCCAGCGGATCGCTGAATTGCAGTGTATTGCCGACGGCAAACCAGGCGCGGTTGTTGAAGTTCGCGACCGACGTCGGCACACCACTCAGCCCGTTCGTGGCCAGGTTCGACGACGACCACGCCGGCGCGGCGGGGTTCGAGATGTCGATCACGCCGAAGAAGTTCGCGCCAGTGCCGGTGAATCCCGGATGCGTGATGAGGACTTTCGTGCCCACAACCGCCATCGTCGGGGGCGTCCACGCCCCGCTCGTCGAAGGCGAGGCCGGAACATTTGACGACGTCACCCCGCTGATCGTGATGAATGCGTTCGTCGCGAGGTTGAACGCGAAAGGCTCGTCGAATCCGGGATTGCGTCCGCTCGACACCATGCCGTACGCGATGTTGCCGACCACAGTATGCACGGACACGAAAGTCGGCGACGTGAAGCTGCTGAACGTCGTCGCAGCGTTGCCCACGCCCGGGCGTGCAACAACGATTTCCGGGTTGCCCTGGTCGAATACGAGATTGCTCAGGAGCTGGCACGCGCCGGCGAAGGCGTCCGTCGCGTCGAACGCGTCGCACAGGCCTTTCGGCGTGAAGCGGACCGGCTTCGCGTTGCGGATCGCCATGGTCCTAGTCCGTGATCTTCGTCGGCTTCAGCGTGCGGTTCGTGTGGAAGCGCCGCGGATCGAGCCGCACCGACTTGACGACCTGCTGCTCGTCGCCTTCCATGATCAGGTGTGTGCGCAGCATTGCCTCGCACTGCGCGCGGAACGATTCCTGACGGGCATCGTCCGTCTCGCTCATCAGTTCCGCCGCCGTGGCCTTGATCAGGTAGTGCTGGTCCGGGAACCAGGGGATCGTCGTCGACGTTTCCGGTGTCGCGATGTCCGGCTGCTTCACCATGTACCGATGCGTCAGGACGATCTGCCCGGACGACTGCGGATAGATGAAGAGCTGGCCCGCCGAGTTGTTCGCCTGCGCCGTCGTCTCGTCGTGCAGCAGCGTCATGAACTCGTACGGATAGTTCGCGATCGACGGATCCTTGAACTCCTGGTCCCACTCTTCCGGTGAAATCGGGTGCAGGAAATATGGCAGGTTGTTCTGTTGGAAGAACAGGTCGTACGTGCGCAGGTAATTCAGCGGCAGGACGAACGGACCGTAGTTGTTCGCCTGGACCGTCACGAATTCGGTGACCCGGTTGATCTTCAGGTCACGATGCAGCCAGAGGTCCTCCAGGACCATGTTCAGATAGACGCCGCCCTGCGAAAGCCAGCCCGGCGCCTTCGCAATCGCGCAGGCGCGCGCGACGATCTGTTGGGCCTGGAGGTAGGCCATTTCACGCTCCTCCGCGGGCGTCGGCGACCTTCTTGCGCGCCTTCTCGAGCTCGGCCTCGATGCCCTTCAGCTGCTGCGGCGCGTTCTTCAGGTTCGCCTGCTCCTGACTCGACAGCGTCTTTGCCCCGGACTTGCCGGAACTCTTCGCGTTCTGCCGCTCGAGCAGATCCGCATACGCGCGCGCGACGTCGTCACGCGCTTTTTCCCACTGTTCGATGTGGGCTTCGAGGACCGGGATCTCGAGCATGCGTTGCTGGCGCTGGAGCGCTTCGCGCACCAGGTCCATGCGGCTGTCGAGGGAATCCTTCGATTCGCCCTCGACCAGATAACCGCTGGCCGAGAGCTGTGCCTGGTTCGGCGCCGGGAGGGTGATCGTGAAGTTGCCGATCACCGTTGCAGCCGTAACTTCCTGAGAGGCTTGCGACATGGTCTTCCTTTCGGGGGTGGGGAATTACGATCGCGCCCAGGCCGGCACGGGGCCGCCTCCGAGCACCTTGTTCTGCGCCTGACGGTACGGGTTGAACGCGTGGCCATTGATGTCGTTCTCGTGCACCCAGGTGCGTGCGACCATTTCCTTGATCGAGCGCAGGGTGTCCGTGTCGAACTTGTACGTGTGGCCGTGCAGATACGGCGTGCCGTTGATCTTCAGATGTTCGCCGCCGCACGGCGCGAGATCGATGCGATACCACCAGAGATCCGTCTCGCCGTCCTCGGCTTTGCCTGCGAAACGCTCGACGACGCCCGACGTGAGCAGCGACGACTGCGCCTGCGCGGAAAGGCGCGCCGATTCTTCCTCGGCGATCTCCTTCGCGGCGCCCAGCTTGGCGTTTTCGGCTTCAAGCGCCTTGATGCGCTCGAGCAGGTCTTCGCGGCTTTCCTCGACCGGTGCGGCACCGCCGAGTAATTCGTCGGCATCAGCCGCCCCCGGAGCCGGTTTGCCCGGTTCCTGCGAGTTACGTGCGACCATTAGTTACTCCTTACGCGGTGGTCACGGTACCGCCCTGGTAGCCCGGTGCGAACGCGGAGCCGCATTCGACGCGGGCCAGGAAGGCCGTGTTGAGCAGGATCGAGCCGTAGAACACCTTCCACGACACAACCCGGGTTTGGTTCAGCGGATCGGACTTGTCGGCGCCCGTCAGGTAGTGGAACTCGGGGTTCTCGAGCAGCACCTGACCGTAGCTGTGGTTGCCGATGAATAGCACCGGGAACACCGACACGCCGGTTGCGGGCGCGGCCGGCGGCGTCTGCGTGACTCCGATGCCCGTCAGCGTGACCGTCTGGTTCGGTTGCAGTTGCGTCGCCTGGCCGGCGAGCACGCCGGTCACCGGAACGCCATTGCCGATCGCCGTGGCGAGGTTGGCCGGGTTCGCGGTCGTCCCGATATACACGTTGAACACGTAGTTCGGGAACGACGGCAGGGTCACCGAGATCGAGCCCGTCGGGCCCGTGACGCTGATCGACGACGACACCTGGTAGATCGTCTGCTCGACCGACGTCAGAGCCGGCGCGGCCGTCACCTGGATGTAGTACGTGCCCGTCGCGAGCTGGCCGCCCGACGTCGACGCGGAGCCATTGATCGCGGCGGCTCCCGTCCAGTACGGCATCATGTTCGTTTCGCAGTAGCGGATGCCACCGAAGTCGCCGAGCTCGTTGTTGTAGAGCCGGTTGACGTCACTGTAGGCCCACGCTTGCTGCACCGACGAGTTCTCGCGCATGTCCTGCGCCGAAAACGGGCTGATCAGCGCGACGTAATGCTGCTTGACGCGAGGCGTCTGCGACGGATCGCGGTACGCGCCCGCCTCGATCATCATGTCTTCGCGCTCGTCGCCGTTGAAGCGCGGCACGCCGTACGCAGCCATCGACGCGAACAAGCGGTTCGATTCGTGCGGCGACATCACGTTGGATGCCGTCAGGGCGGCGCGGTTCGCGGCGCCGCCGGCGTAGTTCACCTGCGGCGCGGACAGCAGCGTGTTCAGCGTATTACGCTCGAGCGTTTCCGGCATCTGCAGCGACACCAGTTCGCACGCTTGCTGGAACAGCGGGTGCTTGATCGTGAGGTTCGCCACGTCGGTGATGATGACGCGGTCGCCCCACTGCTGCGCGGTGGCGCTGACCTGTTGCAGCGTCATCGCTTCACCCGGGGGCGCGACGCCTTCCTGCAGCGGCGCGTACGGCAGCGGCAAGCGCTGGTAGCGCGACGCGGTGTACGTCGTGCCGCGGTTCGTGTCGAGTTTCAGCGGCTTGCCGAACTGGTACGCAACCAGTTGGCGGCGCGCGAGCGGCTCGACTTCTTCCTGGATGTACGCTTCGACGTCAGCCGTGAAACTCGACGACTGGTTCGTCACTCCGGGGAACATGAGGCCCGTCAGGAGGGCCAGAATTTTCGTCAGCATGGTGTCCTCGTGCTGGTCAGATGTTCACGTCGGCCAGCCGCGCGGCGCGCTTCTGGTGTTCGGTTTGCCCGCGCGCCGGCGGCACGTTCGAGCGCACACCCGGCGGCTTGCCGCGCGGAACGTCCGCAGCGGGAGTCTTCGCTTTCGCCTTCGGCTTCAGCTTGCCGTCAGCGATGTCCTTGCCGAGCATGTAGTAGTAGACGGCCTCGCGCGAGGCGTTGCGGCCTGCGCGGCGCTCTTCCTGCACCGCGGCTTCGACGCGATCGCGATAGCGCGCGCGGTGCGGGTCGCTGGCGATCTTCGATTCGAACAGCGTCTGATCGCGAAGGTCCTGCGCTTGAAACAGCGCCGCTTGCGCGGCCTGTTGGCTCTGGCGCAACGTGCGGTTCGACTGGATCTGCCAGCGCTCCATCGGATCCAGATTCGGATCGCGCAGGCGTGCTTCTTCGGCTTCGAAATCACGATCCGTCGTCGGTGCTGCCGGTGAGCGCGCGGTGTCGACCGCGCGGCCGCGGCGTTCTACTTCAGCTTCCAGCGCCGCGAGTCGTTCGGCGTCCGTCGTCCCGCGGCGGGCAGGTGCTGTCGGCTCGACGAAATCGAACTCGAGATCGTCATCCGACAGATCGCCATGAGCGCCGCCAGCATCAGGATCGCCGCCGCCAGGATCACCAGCACCAGCGTCGTCACCCCCAGCATCAAGACCAGGGTCCGACGGATCGCCATCGTCGACGCCGGGAAACAGAAAATCGAAAAGTCGCTGCAGGAGCTTGCTCATGGCCGCCCTTACGATTGCGTGCCCGTACCGACCGACTGGATCGTCGCGGTCGTCGCGCTGGTGATCGTGATCACGAAGTCACGGAATGTGTTCTGGTTGACGCCCATCGAGCCGCCCAGCGTCCAGCCGGTGTTCGTCGTGACCGTCCAGGCGAATGCGCCGCCGGAGCTGTTGATGACACGCAGCTGCCACGTGATGCCGACCGGGTTTTGCTGCACCGAAGCGGGAAGCGCGGCAATCAGGTTCGCCACCGTCGGCAGCGTGAGTGCCTGGCCCGCGGCGAGTGTGCCGGTCAGGTTGAAGAACGTTTGAGCCGCGCCGGAGATCTGGCTGCCCGCTGCCGTGAACGCTGTCGTGTTCGCCGCGGTGTTATAGATCGCTTCCTGCAACGGATTGATGCCCAGAATCGCGTTCGTCAGGCTGACCTGATCCGGCATCGCCCCGAGATCCTGAATGCTCGGGATCTGGCCGGGGCCGATGGCCGGGAAGACGAGGCTGACGAGACGGGCCAGAATGGTTTTGCGCACGATGATCTCCTGATCAGGGTTCCGCACTTTTTATTCCGGTTTCCCTCGGAGACCAAACAACGCGATTGCGTTCCGCCAACGTCACGCCCCCCGGCACGGCCGAGGGGACGAGAAGAGATCGATTTGTGCCTCATCGACGACACGCACGCTTACTATTGCTGCAACGAAATGGAGTATCGGAAAACTGCTGATGCTGCACCGGCACTGGATAGGGCCTGAATGTCAACCGAATCGCTTGGATTAACGCCTACCCAGTTGCCATTCGCGCAAACATTGACGCCGAACGATGAACCACCAGAGATCGTCCCCGTAAGGCCCGTCGACGCATTGTTCTTGCGAAGCGTGACGGTATAACTTTGACCAGCGCCTGGTGCAGCAGATGTATTGACGACGAAACACGAGATTGCGCTGGGGGACGAAATTGGAAAATAGACATTCGATTCGGTTGTGGACGCCCCACCATTACCGAGATAGATCGTCGCGCCACTCCCCCCTGTTGCGCCGGTCGTGATGCCAGTGAAGGTGCCAGTCGATACGTTGTTCGATGTACCGTTTTGTATCGGGTGGTTCCCCGACATCACGGTCGAAGCAGCGCTCGTAGAAATGTTCGTCGGCTGCGTGAGGTACCACGAAAACTGATTCCCGGTGATCGTCGTTACCGAACTTGTCGCATCCACCGTTAGGTTGTAGTTGACATGTGCCGTCCCGTCCCATGAGTAGAACTGGTTCGCAGCAATCATGGTCGTGTTGCCACCTGTCAACGAGATGTCCGGATAGCCAGCCGATGTGACAAGTGAGTTGGTATAGAACTGATTGTCGGTAATGTGGTTGTAGTTCCCAGTGCTGATGACAAGACCAGACTGTTGAGATTGCGTGATCCGGTTGCGAGAAATCCAGTTGTAGTGACTCGACGAAAGCGAGATGCCAGTCGCGTTTTGCCAGACAAAGTTGTCGGTGATTTGCCCTGCGCCAGAGTTCGCAAGCTGGATTCCATAAGTTGTGAACGGACTGCTCACATTCGAACCCATCTGATTCCCAGTGATATGGAAATCGTTGCAGTACGAAAAGTAAAGGTCCGCCGTGCCGTTGTACAGAAGCGCGTTGTTCTTGACAATGACACCGCTTGATTGATTTCCACTGGTTCCCTGGCATGCGACGCCATACACGGGGAATGACTGTACGAGCAGATTGTCGAGCGTCGTGTTGGCGGTTGTTGTAAGGACCAGACCTGACCCAGACAGACCGGCGTTTCCACTAAATGCGAGGTCTCGAACCGTGCTGAAGTTGCCGTTCGTGATTGTCAGGACGTTCCCTGCTGCATAAGGCGAAAGAACCGAACTCCAAGTCCCGTGAATCAAGACACCGGAAATCCCGGTGACTGTGGCGTTCATATAGAACTGGCCAGGCGGCACATAGACATCGTTAGATGCAGCCACTGCATTCTGGAATGCCGTGGTCGAATTATTGCTCGGCCCGGTTTGGGCTCCGAACCATCTGATGTCTGCACCGCCCGGTGGAAATTTCGCGAGCCAACATTTGCCGTCCGCGCTCTTGACTTGAGAGCCGCCGTCTCCCGCCCCCGAGTTCAACGAACATGCGCTAGTGGACGCCGTGTAAGTGAGAGGCGGTGTATCTCCGGACGCATTGAAACCGAGGCGAATAACTGTGCCAGTCGTCGCCGTGGACAGGGCCTGCAGAGCGGTGTTGCTCGCCACCGCAGGATAGATAGTCGCCGCACCGACCGTCGGTGGCGACGTCGACGATAGCGTTGTGAATGCGCCAGTCGACGGCGTGGTGGAGCCGATCGGCGTATTGTCCAGCGATGTCGCACGCGTCGCCCCCAGCGTGGTAGTGCTCGATGACGTGAGGGTGGTAAAGGCCCCCGTGCCGGGAGTTGTAGACCCGATGGGACCGGGCGCCGCGAACGTCGCGCCACCAAGAGTGGCGGCATTGATGCTGCTGTTGCAAACGGGTCCGCTACCCGAAGACCAACCGAGCGCGTTCGACGAACCACTGCACGATGGCATTGCCACGGCCGCAGGGCTCGCAACCGAACCTGTCGCATTCGCAAGTATCGTATTCGCGGCTTGCGTCGCGAGATCGGCGGTCGTCACAAGACCGGTGGCAGTAAAACTCCCCGTGACCGTTGCGCCGCCGCTGAGTGTGGCCAGCCCGGATATGCTGAACGGTCCCGTATGCGCCCACGAACCAGAACCGCTGTTCGACGTGATGCCGGTGATGCCGGTGGCATAACCGCCCCCGATCGTCAGAGCATTGCGCCATGCTGTGTATGCGTCGTTGCTGAACCCCAGGCCAAGCGTAGCTGCGCCCCAGGTCAGGAACGCTTCGTGATTGTCCACGCTACGCCCGGAATCGACGAACGAGATCACTGGCCCGTTCGACATCCACGATTTCAAATTGCTACTCGTAACAGCCGGCGCCGTGCCGCTTGTTCCGATGACAGTCGTTGAACCATAAGTCGGTGTCGGATACGTCTGGCCGAATGCAATTCCGGAAATAGCCAGCGCAAAGAAGGCGATGAGAATTTTTTTCATGGTACGTACGCGAGCGTGTTGCCGTCATTCCAGAAAGTTCCGGATGCACCGGGCGAAGTTGGCAGGCTTTGGAACCAGGCCAGCATGATTGCGGCGAAGATTGGGCCGGCGCCGTTACCGATCTGGTTCAATTCGAAGGTGGTCTGGTTCGCGAGCGAATTGATCGCAGCCTGAATCTCGTTCGGCGGAACGTCTTTTCCTTCGGCCTTGACTTGGTATGGAGTGACTCGGAATGCGTCAGACATGGAGCGCCTCCAGCCTTTCTTGTGAGCTCGGATGCAGCACGCTGCCCGGATGCGGGTGCCGGCGCAGGAACATGCGCAGTCCCGCCGCCATCCCCTGCTCTTTCACGTACCGGTCGGCGGCGAGCTCCTGCTCGCGTACGCGCGCGAAGACCCAATCCGGACGGAAGATCAGCTGAAGCGTCAGCAGCCACCAGAGCCGGCGCAGCGGATCGCGGCGGATCAAGTGCGCGCGCTCGTGCGCGAGCACAGCCTCCTTCTCGATCGCCGACAGCGAGCGGAAGAAGATGCCGGTCTGGATGGTTCCCCACGGCGTGCACCGGGCCACGAAGCGCTTCATCGCGGCCCCGCCATCGGTGAGGCGATCTGGTCGGGATGGATCATGCCGGCCGGCCCTTGTGGCCGCGGCTGCCCGGGCTGCGCGCCCGCGCGCGGCGTGCCGGCAACGCCCGGTCCCGCGCCGCCCGGCACGCCGGGTTGCCCCTGCGGCTGCTTCGGTGCCTGTTGCGCCTGGAGCTTCGCCTGCATTGCCTGCTGGTGCTGCTGGATGTGTGCGCGGAACAGACCGGCCGCGTCGCCGGTGAGCTGCGCGGCCTGCAGGTGCGCGGCGATGTGTGCGCGGTCGTCGTCGGCCTGATGGATCTCGGCCGGCAGGCCGTTGTGCATCATCAGGTTCTCGTCCTGCGGATCGAGGTGGAACAGGTTCCGCTCGTCGATCAGGATGCGCGGCGCCACTTCGGGCCCGAAGATCTGCTCCGTGCCGTACTCGAGAATCGGTCCGATATTCAGGCGCCGGCCGTCGAGCTGTTGTGGCGGGATGCCGCGCAGGACGTTCATCCACGCGATCATCTGCTGCATGCGCTGCAGGTTCTGTTGGTACGACGTACCGCACCAGCGGAAGAAATAGCGCTCGCCGAATGCCTGCACCGGGATCGTCTGCAGGTTCGCGCGCGCGCCGAGCTCGCCGAGAACCTCGACGGTCAGCTCTTCCGTGCGGAACTGCCGGTCGAGTTCGAACATCCATTCGACCAGCGGATTGAGGATCACCTCCTCGTACCGCTTCGCGTTGTCGATGATGTTCGATTCCTGCTGCTGCGCCATCGCAGCCATCTGCGCCTGATTCTTCCGGCCGGCCGGCATCTTCCCGAGCATGGCGTCGTTGACGTCCATCGACTCGTTGATCTGCTGCTTCAGGTTCTCGCAGAGGGGGATCGCGTCCTTGTAGATCGCCGGGAAGTTTGCGAACTTCGTCTTGTTCGGGTCGGTCAGCCATACCGCGGCGAGTCCCACCACCATCGACTGATAGTTCGGGTTCGACAGCGGGTCGACCATCGTGATCGGCAGCAGGCTGTATTGCGCCGAGTCCTGCCCCATGTTCCAGAAGTCGTTCAGGTTCCACTGCAGGAACTTGACCGGCTCGATCTTCGAGATACCGAAGAACGAGCCCGTAATGCGCTCGATCGGCGCCGAGATGATCGGCCGCTTGCCCGACCAGAACGGATTCCGGATGATCCCGAGGATCACGTCCTGGCCGGCGAAGTACACGAAGCACGGCTCCTTGCCGTTGCCCAGATCCAGGTTCGTGTGGACCTCGTAAATCAGCGCGTACTTGAACGTGCCTTCGGTGCGGATGCCGGCATCGCCGGTGCGCTTCTTCGGCGGCACGTACTTCTCGCGGCCGGCGTCCGGCTTCGCGAGGTTGTCGATCAGTTCCTTCGCCTCGACGCCGACGAAGATCCCCTCGTCGACGAACCGTTCGACGGCGTCGATCGTCAGACGCAGCCGGATCGCGGTCGCGGTGGCCTTCTCGATGTCGTTGCAGGTCGGCGGGTAGACGGCCAGGTCCTCGGTCGCGAACTGCACGATGTCCGGACCTTCGGTCGTCACTTCCTTCTCTTCCTTTTCCCAGCTCCAGTCGTCCTCGTCCGCGGCGAGGTCTTCGACTTCCCCGCCGAGCTCATGGTCCTCGAGGATCGGCGGCTTCTTGATCAGCTCGGTCACCCGGCGCTGCGTTCGCGACCAATCGACATAGAGGTTCCACTGCCCCGTCACGTCTCCCGCGATCAGGTCGGCGCGCACGACGTCCTTGATCGCGGCCGAGCGGATGTAATGCTCGAGCAGGCTGATCTGCGCAAACGGGATGTTGCCGTCCGGGCCGGTGGCGCCGACGTGCTTGTGGTTCACCGGGAAAAGCTGTGCGATCGTGCGCTTCACGCGCGCGTTGACCGCGTTGCGCACGGCGGGGATGTAGCATTGGGAGTTGCCGGAATACTGCTGATTCTCGTCCGGCTGCGCGTTATAGATGGACCAGTATTCCTCGCAGCGGTCCATCTGCTCCTGCTTGTTCTGGTAGCACTTCGCGATCTTCGGGTACAGCTTCGCGGCTTCGGTGTAGGCATCGGAATCGGGCTTGTCGGCCCAGTTCTCGATCTCTTCGCCCGTCTTCTCAGCGTCGAGCGCCCGCGCGTCCAGTGTTTCGACCGCGGGCTTGTCGTCCTGCTTCTTCGGCTTCTTCGAGCGGGCCATGGAAGGATCAGCCGATCACCTTGCCGCGGAGCTTGCGCTCGAGCGAAGTGCCGGTGCCGCGATCGCGCGGCGTGCGCTTCGGCCGATCGTCCGCGTTCGGTTTCTTCGCCGTCTTCTCGGCGAAGAAGTCGCCGACCGGGCGCGACTCGGAGCGCGTACCCTGAAATTCGCGGCGCTTCTTCACGATCACAGACCCGGCTTCGACAGCTTTTCGCGCATCGGGCCGCCCTGCATGCGCTCGCCGACCTTCTCCGGCTTGCCGTACGCGCCACCCTGCTGCTTGCCCTTGTAGAAGTCCGACGGCCGTTGCGTCGGCGCTTTGTGGTGATGGTTTCGATCGACTGCCATGGTCATCTCCGCGGCAAAGTGGTCAGGTAGCTCACACCCTGCGGGTTGACGCCCATGTTCACGCCTTCCGGCAGGACGTCCGCTTGCTGCGAGCAGATCACGTACACGGCCGCTTCGAGTCCCTCGACGAGGGTACGGTGCGGACCAGTCTCGGGGAGCGTATTCCTGTTTCCCGCGCGATCGACCGGGTAGTTGTAGCCACCGGCCATCGCGTTCAGCGTGTGCTTCGCGCCGTCCTGGTCGACCTGGAACAGACGTCGAGCCTTGGCCTCGGTGCGGATGAGCGGAGAAAGCGCACCTCGCGAGACGTTCACGTATGCCCCGCGCATCGGGTACATGTTCGCTGCGCGAAGGGCAGCCACAATCGGCATGCGGTCGGCCTGGTCGAGCACATCGGCCGGCAGCCATGTCGTCACGCGTGCGCGTGGAAACGCAGCACGCACGAGCTGCGTGATGTCGGATACCGCTTCTTTGGGGGGTACTGGCGAGATCCAGTCAGCCACGACGACGATTCGCTGACCCTCGATGCAAACCAAGGCCGCGGTTGTCTCCGTGCCGTTCGAATTGAACGCCAAGGCAAGGGGATGCTGCTGACTCGGCTGGTACTCCGACGCGATGTTCCACTGCCCGAAGTCCTCGTACACCGGAGAGCCCGAAAACACGCGCTGAAAGTACGCAAGGGCGTTCAGGATGTCCCGTTTGCCGCTGGGGAAATTCAGGATCTCGGCGACGAGTTTCGGGTGTTGCCCTTGTCCGCCGACCAGCACGATGTCGCCGGCCTCGAAGAAAGGCTGCATGCCCATGATGAACTGCACCTTGTCTCGATCCTGGGGTGCAGTGAGCGGGCGAAGCGCCAGCGTCACGCCGCGGCGGAGCATCTCCGCGCGCATCGGCTGCAGCAGCCACTCGTCGAGGGAGTTCTTCTCAATCGCGACGGCCGCATCGCCATAGCGAGAGGATGTCTTGAAGGCGTCTTCGATCACCTCATCCGGCTTCCAGAACTCACCCGACGATGCATGGACGTAGATCTTCGTACCGAGGCGGCTCACCACCACTCGCCCAGTACGGTCGCTCTTCTTCACGTCCGTCGTCCGGGCCGGGTCGGTGATCACGACCTTCGGCAGCCACGGCGCCGGATCGACCGCGCACTCCCGGATATGCTCACTCTCGAAGGGCTTGTCCTGCGAGCCGATCGCCATGAGCATGTACTCCTGCATGAAGCCACGGAGCTGCCCGGCCCGCTCCATCTCATCGCGCTTCCGGCGGACCCAGTCCATCGGATAGCGCTCGGGCCACAACGCCTGCGTCTCAGGATCGTCGATGTCGCCGTTGCAGATCGGATACCGCCGGCTCGTCCAGTCCGGGTTATCGCGAAGCCGGGTGATCATGCAGTCCTCGGCCAGCGGCGTGCCGGTGACCCGGATCTTGCCCTTGACCTTGTCCATCGCCGGGATCAGTTCGAGGTAGAGCTTGCGCATCGACGCGTCGACCGCCGCCTTGTCCTTGACCCGCTCCTTGTTCTCGATGTCGTCGAGGTACGCCCGGTCAGGACGGATGTCGCGCCACTTGAAGCCGCGGAATTCCTCCTCCCAGCCGTGAGCCTCGAGCAAGACACCGTTCGAAAGCTCCATCTGGTGCTCGTTCCAGACCCTCCCTGACTCCTTCAGCCGGCCGAAAAGGCCTTGCAGCTTCATGTTCCGGGTCGCTTCGAACTTGATCGCCTCGAGACGCTGGCAAGCCTTCGTGTACGTCTCACCGATGATCAGGCAGTACCCGAAGTTGACGAAGCACGCCTCGATCAACAGGTGCTCTTCCGACAAGGTCGACTTCGCCCCCTCCCGGAATGCCTCGATCAGCACCCATTCATCTGCGCACCGCCAGAGGTCCATGACCTCGACGTGGAACGCCGGCGACGCCTGCGGATGTCGATGTGGGAACAGCATCGCGGAACCCAGCGCGCGGTCCTCCGAGATCGCGGTAAGCAGCGCTCCATTGGTCAGGGCCATGAGATTCCTCCTCGCGGAGGATCATCAATGTTTTTCCCGTGCGCAGATTGGGGAGAGGGTTCGCAAAATTTTGTCACCCCGTCCGTGGGGCCCTGGGGTGGTCCCAAAGTTAGGATTTCGTAAGGCAAGGATGAGAATTGCTCTCATTATGAGGTGATAATGCCCCGTTTCGACTGATAGCACCCATTATGTCAAATCTATGTGCAGCGCACCAACTCAATGTAATCAACAACTTATGCGTTTCTCCAAGTCTAGCGTCAGTCTGTTCACGGCGATCGCGCCGCAACATGAAAGCTTTTTAATATGCCGGAAAGGTATTTGAATGAATTTAGGCGACGCAGGAAACGAGTGTTTTTGAGGCACGCAGGACAGCTTCTTGCGCCGCCTTTCCTCCCTTTCCCCTCTCCGTCCCTGAGCCTTTCCACGCGCGTACGTGCGCGCACGCGAGGGGTTGTCTTTGCTCAGCCGACTGTCATTCAAAACCTGCTACCGTCACGGGTGGCGATCGGCCGGTCGCTGACAACCTGGAGACCACAACAATGGACTACGAAGTCAAACGCCTGCACGCCCGTATCAATGCCCTGGAAGTCGCTCTCATTGCCGCGCTGAAGGAGAATCCGAAGGCTTGGGAGGCCGTGCGCAAGGCGCTTACTACCGAATATGACCTGGCTGTGAAGAAACGCGACACACCAGTTGCTGCCGGATTTCAAACGAAGGTGGAGCGCGAGTATCGCGAGGCGACTGACAAGGACGCTGAAGAACTGAAGGTCACGACGCTTGACGCGCTCCGCCGAAAGTTCGGAGCGGGAGCCTGACTCTCGATTCCCCGCGTCAAGCCTTGCGGGGTAACGCAGTTAAGATGGGTAGAGACAGGAGGTTCACATGCTCTACGCCATCTTGACGCCGGAAGAGGAAGCACCGATCGGCTACTTCGACTCAGCGTTCGCACCGACAGTTGAGGAGTTGGCTGACTACTGCGCGGAGTTCGCGGGATTCGCAAATCGCGATGAGTGGATGGAAGCGACCGGCGTCGAGGCAATTGCCTACGCGCCGGTTCAATAGATCCGTCCTGATCAGATAAGCGTTTCGGTCTTCGTCGCCCGGACGCTGATCTGCCAAACCTCATCTGCATCGTCAAAGCCGGCGATGACGCCAACTTGGGCAATGTACTTGCCAGTCGTAACCTCTACATCAACGCCCTCGGGGGCCGAGGCGAGAAGCTTGTTCAGTTTGTCCAACTGCATTCTCACATCCGATACCCACTGCGCCTGTTCTGTTTGCTGATCGATAATGATGGTCATTTGGTCTCCATTACGTGCAAAAGCCCGCTCGGTGGCAGGCCTAGGAGACGATACTATAAGCATTTGACCGCCTGCAACGAGCGCAACCTCCCACCCGCTTTTTTTAGAAGCGTTGCTAGGTCGCGGCGGGTATATCCGGCTTGGTCGACCTGCTGCGCCTTGGTGCGTTCAGCCATTCCGGTCGGTCCTGGCGGTGCTACTCCGCCATTCAGCCACGTTTATCGAGCTGGCGCGACACCAGTTGTTCGGGCCTGGGCTAATGGGCCCCCGTCGGACGTTTCTTCTATCCCGCGCTGCCTATTTGCGGCATCCGCTTCGTTGGCGATCTGGCAGACGCGACACACCCATCTCTTCCCTTTCGCTTCACGCAGCATGGCAACGATGTTCAGCCGCCAGAGGCGCTTGCATTGCGGGCAGATGGAGGATTCGAGGCGCATTCCAGAAAAGAATGCCCGGACGTGCCGGGCGAATCACCGTAGTGAAGGAGACGCGACCACGTTAAATCTGTTTCCCTCGCTGAACGATCCCGCACATGATCCGGTGCAGTTCGGCCGGAGTGACCTCGTCCCGATCTTCGAGAACAGTGGGCAGCGGCTTTTTCGTCCGAGCGTAGAGCAGGATTACGCCGCGTCTGATCCCTCGTGCCCCGCTCGATTTTGCGTAGGAGATGGAGTTGGCGATGTACGTATAGCCCTCGTCAGTCAGGGCCGTGAGGTATTTCGAGATCGTCCCCCGGGGCACGCCGATCTGCAAACCGAGACTCGCTTGGGTGAGCATGCCCTGCTGCTCGAGCAGCTCGCAGATGCGGTGGCCAACGAGGTCCGGATTGGACAGGTTGCGCAGCGAGATCATGCCCCTACTCCGACCCAGGACAGCATCACCCGATCGAGTTCCGTCGGCGCCGGAATCCGGAACGGCATCGAAACACGCTCCGCGTCGCGCCGCCTGCTCTCCGCGATACGCGCGGACTTCGGCGCGAGCGGCACAATGGCCGGGATCGGCTTCTTGGTACGCGTATAGCGCTTGGGGCTGCCCGACGCGGAAACGAATCCAGCTGCGGCCAATGCATCGAGCTGACGAGCCGTCGCCCGCGGATGGATGCCCCGCACCTCGGCGATCTCGTTGATGGTCATCGCACCGCGTCGCGCGAGCAGTTCGCAGATGCATCGCTGCGCCGATCCGTTACGCTCGATCTGCTTCATGATTGTCAGAACGGGCAGTCGTCGGGAACTTTGGGACCTTGGAAAACGGTGTTCATGAATTCCCGCTGGCCAGCCCAGAACACAATCTCATTCGCACTGAGCAGAGGTATCGCACACCATTCTCCGTATCCGTACGGTTCCACGTACCAGCCACGCGACCTCAACCATTCAGCGAATCCGCTATGGATACCGTCGTCGTGTGTGACGCTCGACTCGTACTCGTCGAAGAATGGCAGCCCATCCGGCATCAAGATCGATGAGTCCGCTTTGATTGCAACGCCCGTCAATTCCGAGCTGAACGGATAGTCGATGACGACTTTCAACTTCGTAAACGTCGAGTTCAGATCCTGCTTCAATTGCTCTGCATTCATGCTGGCTGCTCCTCGCCGAAACGGCTGTAGGGTAGATAGGTGTAGGGACGGCGGCTCTCGCTCGGCCCGAACTGCATGCAGTCCCGGTTAAAGAACAGCGCGAGCGACCGGCGTTGCGTTTCCCCGTTCCGTGCCTTCAGTAGCGTCAGGAACGCGTCCGGTTCGTCGACGCTCTCGTCGTCGTGGTCCTTCTGTGCCGACCACACGGAAAACACGTTGTCCGCGGCGTCCGTGATCTTCCCGCTCCCGCCGACGTCCATCTTTCCGGGACTGCGCTTTTCGTCTTGGCCCTTGCGCGGGTGAGCAACGAGATGCACGTGGACGTTGTACTGGCGCGCGAAGTTGGCGAGCAAACGCATCGCTTCCTTCTGCGCCGTCATGGCGCCGTGGCCGTCCTCCGGGACGTCGGTCATCATCAGACTGTCGATCACGAAGTGGCGGATCCCGTAGCGCTTAAAGCCGTAGGTGAAGACCATCACCAGCCGCTCGATCGCTGCGACGCCGACGAGATCGAAGACCCACATCCGATCGCGCAGCCACGCGCCCATGTGGTCGAGATACTCCGGCGCCGGCCGATCAAGTCCGCCCAGTTGCTTCGCGAGCCGCTTGCCCTGCATCTCCGGCCGCATCTCGCCCGAGAAGACGCACGCGCGCTCGCCTTGGCACATCAGGCCGATGAGCACCTGGCCAAGCAGCAGCGACTTCCCATGCCCGTTGATGCCCGTCCAGACCGTCACTTCGCCCGGTCGGAACTCGAACCAGAGTTCGTTGCGACCGCAGAACGACAGGTATGGAAAATTCGCGTCTTCGTGCGCCGGATAGAACAACGATTTGACGTTCGACCAGAAGCGTTCGATCGACTTGAGCTCGTCCGGGTCGAAGCCCGATGCCTGATCGCAGCACCGGCGGAAATCCTCAGCCGTAGCACCGGACAGCAGGTATTCGTTCGCGTCCTTCGATTCGCCGAAGAACACGACGCGGCAACGCTCGATACCGAGGCGGTTTGCAACCTCCTGAGCGCCCTTCCGGCCGGCTTCGTCGTTGTCGTAGCAGAGCAGGATCTCGCTGAAGCGCTCGAGCCGCTCCCAGTCGCTGTCGATCCACTGGTGGTTGCCGGCACCGGCGTTGACTGACAGCGCCGGGATACCGACCTGGTGCAACGTCATGGCATCGATCTCGCCCTCGGCGATCGCGACGACGCGTTGGGCCGGGTCGATCAGGTTCCAGCCGAACAGGCACGGCTCAGCGCCGGCCTCCTGCCGCATGTCCTTCTTGTCCGCGATGTTCCGGTATTTGGCGTTGATCAGCTCGCCGCCGCGGAGGTACGGGAAGACGATGTGCGTCTTCGGCCCGTTGGTCTGCTCGGCGATCTGGAATGCCTTGACGGTTTCGGGCGTAATGCCGCGACCGTCGAACCATTCGTCGAGCAAGCTGGTCGGGCGCGTGGCTTTCGGCCGGCCCGGACGCTGGTACGTCGGTGCCTGCCGTTTGGGTATGTCATCCCGTACGCCGAGGAACTGCTTCGCCTCGCGCATTGCATCTGCGACTGACATCGACCGGCATGCACACCAGAGGTCGAGCAGATCCCCGCCGTCTTCGCCTGCGAAATCCCTCCACACGCCCCGCTTGGCGCCGCCGAGGCATACCGACAGGCTCTGTCCCTTCTCGCCCGCCGTGCTGCCGGATTTCCATTCCTTGCCCGACTTGCGGCCATTTGGCAGCAGGTGCTCCGCGATGGCCTGCGCGTTCTGCGCCATCAGCTCAGCGAGTTCTCGTGCGTTCATGCCCCAGCCTCCTGCCGAACCCCATTGGCCCAGAGGTGCGCCGAGCGCTCGCTGCAGCCGGCGTTGGTTGCCTGCCACTGGTACGTGAACCCCGCGGCCTTCCACCACGGAACCGCCGTGCCGCCACCGAAGAGTTCTCCGTCGACCGCCTGGGGTTTCGCGAATTCCTCGAAGTGCCGATCACGACCGAAGAACGTCGACGCCTGCTTCACGTACGGCGTACCGATGTTCCCTGCAGCCTTCATCGCCGCAGCGTAGGCGACCACTGCCCTGACGAGCACGTCCGGATCGACGCCTTCACGGATCCGAGCGTTCCAAGCCCGCTGAGCTGCCTGCTTCGAATTCGAGCCTTCACGTTTCGGATACTGCCGCCATGCATCGTCGAATTTCGAATCGCACGAACGAGAACGGTTCTTTGACGGTTTATTGATGGTTAAGGACGGATTGGGTGTCACCGTGACACCCCGTCCGCTCGTCAGTGACACCCCGTTGGCGTCACCGTGACACCCCGTTGGCGTCACCGTGACACCCCGTTCGTCACCGGGTGTCACCGCGACACCCCGTTTTTTCATCACTATGTCGTAGCAAACCGGGCGCCGATCACCGCGATCAATGTATGCCGCAACGATCGCCTGGTTGCCTTTCTTGATCAGCCCCAACTCCTCCAGCACATCCAGTTTCCGACGGATCGTGCTCTCGGAAAGGCCCGTGTCCAATTCGAGTCTCGAGGTCGAGGGAAATGCCGCCTTGCCGTCTGCGTCGGCGTAGTTCGCCAAACAGAGCAACACGTGACGCGCGGTGGCGTCTCGAATGTCCTGTTGCTCGATGGCCCATGTCATCGCCTGAACGCTCATCGCATCGACTCCAGGATCGCCAACTCCATCGCGACCCGCTGGTCGTCGCTCCTGAGGCGGATCTCGCTGTACATCGCGTGCTTGCATACGCGCTGCCAGAGTGGCGTGGCGGCATCGGAATCAATCAAGCGGCCAATCTGCGAAATGCGAGCCTCGCGCTCGGCGTCATGTCGGCGCTGGCCCGTCAATTCGGTTTCCTCGAGCAAGTTGATGGACCAGAGTCGAAGATCCGGACGAACAAACCACCGGCTCCGCGAAACGGATCGATAACCCTGACACGGGGGATTACTTAAAACGACGTCAGATTCAACACGATTCATGCTCACCACCTCTGCCCACAATCCATTAAGGATTCCTAAACGGACAAATAAAAACCCCGCTTGGGGAAAGCTGCCGGCGGCCAAGCCGGTTCGGTTTGCCGGAGGGTTCGGCTTACCTCAACTCTCCCCAAGCGGGGCTTCCCTCTTCGTCCATCGATTGGCAGTCGACAGACATAATCTAACTCGGTTTCCCGGCTATTTCCGGCACATGCGAGCGCCGTCAACCAAGGTGAGTGATAGTGGTCTGGATCAAGCAACCTCACAGACCACGATAAATTATCTTCTCTTCAAACGCTGGCCCCGAGCAGGTATGTAGGTTAAGGAGGCCGTCTTGGCGTGCTCCAAGCGCGCCCAATAAAGCCGCCAACGCCTTTCTGGAACTGGGCGAAAGCCTTGGAAGTAGTCGAAACACCGGTGCTTTCGATGATCTTGAAACTGTCACGGAGCCGATTCAGACCGTGGTGTTCTTGAACATCTCGACGGTCGCGACCACCTGCTCGATCACTTTCTCCATTCCGTAGAGTTCACGGAATGCCGGATACACCTTGATGACCTTGTTCGCGAAGATCACCATGTTCACGAACAGTCCGGGTGTCGGCTTGTTGGTGTTCTCGGCGATCTTCGGCAGTTCACTGCCCTCTATGATCGGTTCCATTTTTTGATTCTCGCAAGGCCACTTAAGCAGCCTCGCCGAGGCCAGTATCAACTCGGTAGCCGAGCGGATCCGCCAACCACCGGTGCACTTCGGCGTTGCTGTAGCACGAGTGCGTACGGCTCATGCGGATCGGCTGGGGTGCCTTGCCGGCTAGCCCCAGCTTTCGCCAGGATTCACGGCACATCGGAATAAAGGGCGCGATCTGCGCCCATTTGGACAGGCCGATCGTCGGGAGGACCGGCGCGGCCGGTTGGCCGGAGTCGGCCGTCTGGGATGTATTCTTCACGCTCGCTCACCTGGCACTTTCGACGATCTCAGGTTAGGCAGCGGGAAAATTCCGTGCAACGCCTAAAATCGTCGAATATTGGTTACGGTGAGCTAATCCTAAGTGCTGTCTCGATGCTTTGTAATGCATCCAACGAGCACGCAGTTCATTTTGCAGCAAACGATACTATCTGCACGCAGACTGTATGCCTTTCTTGTATTCGGAAATCCATTTCTGAACCGTGCGAAATTTGGCCGGTACGATCTTTTCCGCCACCGCACTCGCCGCGCTGTCGGTGCTCGAATACTGATTGAGGTTGTCGTCGCACCACTTGAAGACGTCGGCCTTCATGGCGTAATTCTCTGCATGGCGCGCAGCTGCAGCTTTTCTCGCAAGTCCGGATACGCTCTCCTGCCCCTCTGATTGAGCTGCGAAAGTTGCCGTGACGATTGCTTGCCAGTATCTGGCATCATCCACGTAAGACCATGCTTCGTCTCGACGGCCATCCTTATCTGCTTTCATCGCCTGCACGCAGTATGCGCAGGAGATCATTATGAGCAGCAACATTGCATGGCCGAGGAAGTCCGGATCTTTTCTGTTCGCAGCTTCGTAGAACTCGTCGAGAAATGCGTCGCCGTTCGTATCTTCGTCTCTCCACATAGGGCCGAAGTACCGTTCAATCACTTCTCCTCCGTCGTTCCCGCTCACTTGCGCCCAAGCAGTCGCCAGACCCTCCAATACAGATCCGGCCTGCGTGATAGGAGTTCTACGAGCACGATCCAACGCATCGCGTTTGAGAGCTTGGATTTCTTTCTTCATCTACGTCCCCGACAGCGCGCCTTATATTGAACCGCGCCAACAGGGTAAGGGAGCCCTGCGTTCGCTCCGTCGAGCTAGGCGCGGTTGAAACAATTTTCAGAACTGCCCAGCACTCCGGGAAAGGGAGACCCGTAGCTCGTCGAATTTCACTCGGGCCGCCATTCTCTCATCGTCCAGAAATTGCGCAACGTCGCGAATATCCGCTACCCACTTATTCGCACGCTTCTGCATAGGAATGGGGAACCGTCCGGCGCATATCTCATTGTATGCAGTCTGCTTCGCATAGCCGATCGCCTCGCAGACTTCGTCCAGCGAGAGTACCAATTTGCAGTCGAACTGACCCATAAGTAAAAACAGCGATTTCATCGAGTCCTCCTTTGCCTCGCACCGCGGTCATCACAGACCGCAAAGACGAATCAGCATCATTCGTATGCCGGGAATATCTCCTTCGCCGCTCTGGACGCCCATATGAGGTGATACGCAAGTTTATCGAGCGATGCCTTGATCTCCTCGTACGTCGGCTTGCTGGCCGCGCGGAAATCAATGTCATCGATGACATCCGCCAACGGGGCACCCTGAATGGGTTTCTCACGGCGTCGACCTTTCCGAAGTTGGCGCGTCGGCATGTGGATGATCTCAGCCATGCCCCACCTCCGTCGACGAATTGAGTTGAGCAAGACCTACAATCGCTTCCCGTTGGATGATCGCAGCCGCGTACGAGATACGCTCGAGCTTCGTCCGCACGTCAACTTCATCCACGCAAATCCTTAGGATCACCGCCGCGGCGGCTTCGATGGTCACGATGTCAGTCATGGCGATCCTCCCGAGTACCATGCGCCTCGGCCCGGCCCGTGTACCCCGCGTCTTCGACGAAGTCATATATAAAATCGCTCAGGCATTCGACTGCACCAGCCAAGTTTTGCTTTGTCCAGTTGTCCAAGCTGGCGATCTCTATCCCGTCATCGTCATCGCTGATCGAGTTGTGAAGAATGCGACCGATCGCGGCGATAGCCCGGGACGCACGTGCTATCTCGTTTATTGTGCCGGTCCTTACCCGAATGAACTCCGGTTCGTCGACAGCGACCCAGCGATCTGCAGTCAGAGATGGACGCTTATCCATGATTAACTCCCGCGTTGGCAGCCGCGCGGTATGCGGCGAGGATGCGGGTTTTGCGCGCGTCGTCGATCTCATCGACAAAATTGCTCCCAACCTCTTCTGCGCACACGTTGACGAAGTTCATCAAATCGGAGGCGAGATATTCCATCAAGCCTAGCGATTCCATGATGACGAGCGGGTTACGCCAAAACTCCTGCGACTCCATCGCACGAAGCGTAGACGTGATCGTTGCATTGATCTGCCCGAGTTGCGTCTGGCACATCGAATCGATCGACTCGATCTGATCGAGGAGTTGGCGGATGTCGGTGGATTGCTCAGGACGAGCGGATGCATTGGAAGACATTATGGCTCCTTCGTTTGAGGAACCTGCCCTGTCCGTCGCCAAACGGAGTGGTGGGCAGGCATACAGCGAGGTTGGCGAACCGGAACGAAGGAACCGGCAGACCCGAAGGTCTCCCCACTGCAGCCCGCCCATAGAGGATGGATGCAATGATACAACGGACGAAAAAATACCGCCTAGGGCGGCGGTTTTGTCCGCCTTCGTCTCGGGTCGCCAAACCCGATCGCTGTTGTTTCAGCGATGTAACCAGAGTAGCCCCGAGAAAACCCTCGGTCAAGGGGAATTTTGTAAACTGTTCGCCACGGTGAGAACATATGGTCAACAGCTTGGGAAGCGCCAATGACGCAGCAAGAAGATGATCGATGGATGCCTCTGAAAGACGCCGCGAGCATCATGAACCGCAGCCTGTCTCGGATCAGAAGTCAGATGCTAAATGGTCGACTTCAGCGTGGCCGACACTTTCGCCGAATAGGCGACGGTGAGTTCGAGCTGAACGTTACCGAGTACCTGCGATGGTTGGAGGAGGAAAAGGAAACTCGTAAGCTGCCTCTATTCGAGAGAGTCGCTCGCGACATTGAGAACGGTCGAGGAAGAGTTCAAGCAGCGCTCGACAGTGCTCCGAAGACCCGGCCACCGACGTCAGCGGCAACGAAACATAAGCCGAAGCTGATACCGCTGCAAGTCTGGGCGGAACAAACGTTTGGCGAGTACGCGCCCCATCGCAACACGCTGCTAAGCTGGGTGAAAAACGGGAAGATCTGCCCCTTCCCGAAGAAGGTCGGGCGCCGGTATTTTGTGACTCCCGAGGCTGAGTACATCGACCCGGTCGCCCAGAAGATTCAAAGGATGATCGATGGCCACTAATACCATGTCCATAGCAAAGAAGGTCCCGCCAGCAATCGTCACAATGAAACCGATCTTCTTGAACGTTCATCAAGTGGCCGAGGCAACATCCTTGTCCAAGGCCATCATCCAAAAACTGGTCGCATCGAAGGAGTTCCCGGCCCCTCGCGCCATTTCGAAGAAACGCGTCGGCTGGCTGGTCAGGGAACTTGAGGAGTGGGCTGAGGCACGACCGATCTCCGAGATGTTGCCGCCAGGCGCACAACCGTCCATTGCCCCCTCAGTGCCATGAACACGGTGTTCATACTCATGGCACAGTACGGCGCCACCGCTATTGTCCCGATCGAAACTGTCTGCAAAGACTACTTCCCACACCTTAGCCGGGAGGTCCTCATTCGCAAAATCAATCGAGGAGACATCAAGATACCGGTCGTTCGAATGGAGCATTCGCAGAAGACTACGCTAGGCGTACACATCATGGATCTAGCGGCCTACATCGACAAGCAGCGCGCCGCAGCTATCAAGGAGTACGAGACATTCCACGGGAGGAAGTGGATCGCTGAATAGCTAGTGTGCTCGCAGCCGCGGGAGCTTACTAACGAGATCATAGACAAACAAGTGACAAGAAAACGCGATCTCGTGAAAATCGTCGGCCGAGAACGTTACCCGTTCACCGACGGCATACGCTCGTTCTCGCGCCACCCTTCCGGCGAAGACTTCGACGTGCTCGCGATCGTCACCAGTCTCAATCCTTGCACCGACTTCCAGTTCAACCTCCTCCGTCTCGCGATAGTAGAAGAGTCTCAGTCGCGGAAGGCTTAGCACCAACGATCCGGAACGGTCTATGTCCTGCGCGCCGACAACCCCAGCTCGATGTTCCAAGCAATTGCGCACTTTCTGAAGCGATTCAAACTCTGAAGAAAAACTTAGCGGTTCTGTCAGTGCCGCACTTACAGCGGCAATCAATGCAGGAAACGGCTCCCGCTGAGCCCACCGCCGCGTTCGCGCTACTTCGCTCACTAATTCATCGACTGTAGTCGGCCTTTGTAGTAATTCGACTATCCGCGTATAACGGTACGCCTCCTCAAGCGTCTCCCGGATGCCTCGTGCTAGTTCGGTAAATCCCTTCGAAAGGATCCAGTTCTCGTATAACCGGCGTCGCTCCTCCGCAGACTCCGGGCCGGAACCCATGTCATATGATATAGCCCCACCTGCTATAGGTGGAGGCGTGGACAAATCGCTCTGCTCCATTGCGTTGAAGGCGAAGCGCACAATTTCGCTGACGTCCCTCGCCGCCAACAAGCCAGGCCGCCCGACCCCGTCGGGATTCAGCGTGACATGTATTGCTTCCCCGTCACTCATCGTTTGCATTTCCCTTTTGATATATCTACGTACCTTCATTCATTGCCGATGGCTCGGCGGCCATCTCGTCAGCCGGGTAAAGCTGCAGCATCGCACGCGCCGCCTCGACGTTTGACGTCGTCAGCCACTCCTCCCAATCGTCGGGCCGCAGGATCACGACCGACCGTTTTTCCTCTCCCGGCCGGTGCATATGCTTCATGATCGGGTGCTCGTCGGCGTTCACCGTGATCATCGCCATGGTGTGATGCTCGGCGCCATCCGGATACTGCAGCGTCCGCCAGATGCCGGCGACGCACAAGGGTCGCCAGCCGGTGAGACCAATCCTGTAGCGGACGTGCTTGCCGGTCTCCCAATTCGGTTCGTAGATCCATTTGGCGGGGATGAGGCATCGCTTGCCGGCGCGCCATGACGGTCCATACAAGGGGGATTTGCCGAGGTTGTCGTCGCGCACATTCATCGTGCTGCGGATGATCGGCGGCTTGCGGCCCTGCTCCTTCGCCTTCTCGACGTTCGCCTTCTGTAGCGCCCGCGGCCAAAAGCCGAAGCCTGCGATCAGCGGTTTGAACTGTCCGTCGATGCTCGCGACGATAGGCGCGTCATAGTCCTGGTAGATCTCCGGCTTCCAGGGCGTCCAGCGGTACAGGTCGACGAAGCTGTCGATCCGCAGCTCACTGAGGCCCGGATCCTCGCCCGGCGCCACGTAGTTCGTGCACATCGCCCGTCTCCCCCAATTTCGGTCTTGACCACGGTAGCTTATCTCGAAATATACTGTGTTTTTATACAGCATTTATGCCGTGATCAAGCCACAGTGGGCCTACATTTGGGAGTACGGATTCCAGGGCGACAAGAACCGCCTGAGGACCCCGATCGAGCTCACGAAACGTGAATTTGAGTTTTGGCTCGACAAGGATCCAAGGTCGAGTGCCCTAGTCACATCCATGCCAATCGAAGCGACCAGGATCGACCGCAACCGCGTCCCGCTCACAGATCCGCGGTTCAAGCTGCGGCCGGCGGTGCCGGAATTTGACGCGCCGACCGAGGACGAACTGCGCGCGCTATGGCGCCAGTACACCGACCTTCAGGTGCGATGGCTGATCCTCGAGATCCGCGCGCTCAGGAAGTCACTCGAGCGCATCGAGGAGTGGTACGACTATACCGATACGAACGTCGCGAACAAAGGCGATCTTGCTGGCGCACAGGGACAGTTGCACCGCCTGATGCATCTGCTGCGCGAGGAGATGCAGCGGGCGGGGATGCGATAGCGATTGGAGCCCGATAACGTCTCGCCGTACAGGTACTGGAGGAATATTGCTCCTTGTTCAGAAATCGGTGATCTCGTATGAAACCCGAGGTTCGCGCCTTCCGCTTCCGAACTGCTTTGTTTGCCATTCGAGCACATGTGTGGCCTCATCGAGCTCATTTCGAAATCGAATCCACGGTCTGCCATAGGCACCTCCGCATTCCATGTTCGATGTTGGGATCGGACATCTATCGATCTCGACTAGGGCCTCTCGAACTAGTCGCTTGACCTTAATGAAATACTCCATCGCCTCCATGGTAGGAATGCTTGACAACGGGATTGCCTCAAGTTCGCTTAGGATTTCTGACATAGTCTGTTTCTGCCAAACCCTCATCTTGGGGGTCTCATCAAAATCTTCCCGAGAGCGCGTGCTTCCTATACCCTCAGCACGATCTTTTGCACCTCTCGCAAGCATTGAAGTGACCCGGAGTACTCGCCAAGCGCCTGTGCGCTCATCTCGTCGGCGACGCCTCTGTTCGAGAGAATGCTGACAGAAGACCACGCCAAATGCTCCCACGATCGCCGCAGTCGACGCAGCAGCTTGTGAAAAAGACAACCAGTCCCCGAGGTGCCAACTCATGCGTTGGTTTCCTATTCGATCAAGTGAATTGTGAAATTTCGCACCGCGGCGATCGTAGCACTGATTGGAGCCAGTTCGCATAGAGCGATTGGCACTAGGACTGGTCGTTGGGGGAGCACAAAATGAAAAGCCCCGTTCGGGGCGGGGCCATTTCGAGCGCGAATACGGAGAGCAGGTCTTCCAGAGCGATTGAATGGGCGGGGGAACAACCACTGAAACATTGCCGGCGATCACGCACAGGGCATCACGAAATCCGACGAAGCAAGAAATCTCAGCGCTTAGCGTGCTTCAAAGCCCTCTTTTTCGCGGTCTTTCCTGTGCGCAACTTTTTGGCGAAGCCCTTTCGAGCGGACTCGAGCTTCATCTTGCCCAAGCCGGTTGCTCTCATAGAAATGCGTGTGCGACCCGAACCTTGCTCTCCCTTCGTTACCATCTCGCGCTCAACGCGCCCTACAGCGTTTATAGCAGCCACAAGGGGAGCAAAGTACAGCCGCGGCGTCTCCTTTACCGCGTCAACAAATACTTTCACCGCTTGCCTCATTTTTGCATCTCCTTGTAGGCGGCTTTCACTGCACTATAGACGAAGAATATCAGGGAGAGTCCGTCAGCACCGAGTAGCACATACTCTAACCCCGTGAGAGCGGTTACAAGGAATCCGTCTGCCCCCCACATCTCAAGAAGGTGGATGAACTTCTCGAGGAGAAACGATAAAAGGGCCAGAATTACGAAAATTACTGCGCCTGCGGTGGCGTGGCCGGCAAAAGCCATGACCGCCTTTACTTGTGAATTTTCTGCCATACGTGTGGTCTTCGATTGTTAGGATGATGCACGTATCAAGTCGTCTCCCCACCATTACATCAACTTGCGACGCTATGGCAGATTTTCGGCGTGATTGTACGCTTCCGAGGTGCCATCTGGCTCGCCCGATCAAAGCTGAGCCGCGATCTGTTCTGACGTCTCGCGGCAGTGATGCCCCTCGAGATAGTCGCCCCACCACTGCATCATCTTCCGGCGCTCGGGCAGGTACTCGGCGTGGTTGTAAGCCGCCCGAACGCCGTCGCGCTCGCTGTGAGCCAGCTGGCGCTCGATCCAGTCCCGGTTGAAGTTGTGCTCGTTGAGGATGGTCGACGCGAGGCCGCGAAAGCCGTGCCCCGTCATCCGTGAGTGGTAGCCCATCCGGTACAGCGCGTACAAGATCGTGTTCTCGCTCATCGGCTTCTTGGAGCTTGACCGGCTCGGGAACAGAAACTGACCTTGGCCGTTCAACTCCCGCAGTTTCGCGATCACCTCGAGCGCCTGCTTCGACAGCGGCACGATGTGGGGCGTGCGCATCTTCATCTTCTCGGGCGGGATGCGCCACTCCTTCTTCTTCTCGTCGATCTCTGTCCACTCAGCGAACCGGAGCTCGCTCGTACGGACGAACGTCAACGCCATGAAATGCAGCGCCAGGCGCGTCTGAAAGTCGCCGTCGTACGCGCTGATCTTCTGCATGAGCTCCGGCAGCTCGGCTTCGCTCACGCGCCTCATGTGCACGACGGTACGGGTCTTCAGCGCGCCGCGGAGATCCGGGACTGGGTCGCGCTCCGCCCGGCCGGTGGCAATCGCGTACCGAAAGATCTGACTCGTTGCCTGGATCGCCTTGTGCGCTAGTTCGATCGCGTCGCGCGCTTCAATCTTTCGAATCACTGCGAGCAACTCGGGCGCTGTGATCTCGGCGATCGGCCGTGCGCCGAGCACCGGAAACAGTTCGCGCTCGAGCAGCTTCATGATCCGGTCAGCGTGACGCTCGCTCCAAGCGCCCTTCTTCTGCTCATGCCACTCCCGTGCGATCGGCTCGAACGAGTTCGCGCGGTCCAGGCTGCGCTGAGCCTTCACGCGCTTCTTTTCGTGTGAGGGATCGAGGCCGCCACGGAGCTGTTCTTTGATCTCGTCGCGGGCCTTCCGAGCAGCCAGCAAGGTGACAGCCGGATAGACCCCTAGGGCCATCCGTTTCTCCTTGCCGTCGATGCGATACTTCAGTCGCCAGTATTTCGAGCCGGTCGGCATGACCTCGAGGTACATGCCTTGGCCGTCGGCAAGCTTGTAGGATTTTTCGCGGGGCTTGGCCGCACGAACAGCGACATCGGTAAGGGGCATTTTGAGCGCGGGGGCATTTCGATGCCCCTGATCGGAGAAAACTGCCCCCTACGATGCCCCCGGGTTCCGTGGGTGTCAATGGGAAACGCTGGGCAACGCTGGCAACAAAAAACCCCGTAAGTGCTTGACTGACGGGGCTTTTTGGCCAAACATGGGATTGCTTGGGAGTATATGTGGTGCGTGAGGCCGGACTCGAACCGGCACACCCTTGCGGGCGTCAGGACCTAAACCTGGTGCGTCTACCAATTTCGCCACTCACGCGCATTCCTGTCGCCTGACCGCGCGGCACGCAAGAAGCGTGCTCCACGCGCCCGGGCGTCATGCCGGCCCGAAAACCCGAAAACCGGCACGCCCGATCAGGCGAGCGCGAGATTCTACCCGATCCGCGCAGCATTGTCTCGCCCCGCCGGCGCCCGTCGGACAGCGGTGCTAGAATGCCGCGCTCGACGTGCCGGCCACGCGCCGGCACGCGCCCCCCCGAACCCGCCTCCGCCACGACCCCACCCGTGAACTTCGACGACTACTGTCAGCAAAAGGCCGCCCCCGCGGGCTCCAGCGTCTACTACGCGCTGCGCCAGGCGCCGCTCGCCGCCGCACCGCGCCTGACGGCCCTGTTCGCGCTGCGCCGCGAACTCGAGGAAACCGTCAAGGAAACCAGCGATCCGACCGTCGGACACACGAAACTCGCGTGGTGGCACAAGGAACTCGCGGCGCTCGCCGCCGGCGAACCGTCGCACCCGGTCACGAAGGCGCTCGCGCAGCACCACCCGGCGATCGGCGCAGAAACCAACGCGCTGCGCACGCTCGTCAACGGTTACGGGATGGATCTGGAACAGGCGCGTTACCTGGATTTCGCGAACCTGCAGCGCTACATCGCGCAGGTCGGCGGCACCTTTGCGTCGCTGGTCGCGCGCGCAAGCGCCGCGAATCCGGCCGAACCGCAACCGTGGGCCGCGCAGGCCGGCCACGCGCTGATGCTCGCGCAATTCGTGCAGGAACTCGGCAACGATGCGCGCCACGGCCGCATCTATCTGCCGATCGACGAACTGCAACGCTACAACGTGACCGCCGCCGACCTGCTGAATCGCCGCTACAGCCCGGCCTTCAGCGAGCTGCTGCAGTTTCAGACGGCCCGCGCGCGCGAAGCGCTCGCCGCCGCCGACGCGGCGATCCCCGCGTCCGAACGCCGCGCGCAACGCACGCTGCGTGCGCAGATCGCACTGGCCGGCGCGCTGCTCGACGAAATCGAGCGCGACGGCTACCAGGTGCTGCACCAGCGTATCGCGCTGACGCCGATCCGCAAGCTGTGGATCGCGTGGCGCGCCGCACGCGGCCGCTGATCCGCCCCGTCACGCACGACCGCCTCACACCTTCAGCAGCGGCAGCGTCTCGAAGCGCTGCTGCAGCACGTGCGTCGCATCGAGCCCCCACCACGGCCCGAGCACGGTCGCATAGAGCTGGCGGAAATCGACGGCGACCGGCAGGTTGCCGTTGCCGTCGAGATGCCCGAGTGCCGGCGTCGCGCCGTACAGCCCGCCGGCCACGCGGCCGCCCATCACGAAATGCGGCGCGGCGGTACCGTGATCGGTGCCGTTGCTCTGGTTCTCGCGCACGCGCCGCCCGAATTCCGCATACGTCATCACGAGCGTCTGGTTCCAGCGCCCGAGCTCGACCAGCGCGCCGCGCATCGCACTCATCCCTTCCGCGAACTGCCTGAGCAGCGCCGCCTGCTGCCCCGGCTGGTTCTGGTGCGTATCGAAACCGTTGAGCGTGAGCCGCAGCACCGCGACGCCGTCCTGCGCGCCGGGCCCGGACGCCTCGCATGCCGCGAGCACCTGCATCGCGGTCTTCACCGAGGTCCCGAACGTACCGGCCGGAAAGGCCGTCCTGAACTCGCGCATCCCGCCGCGCGGGCGCAGCCGGTCGGCCGCCTTCACGATGTCGTTCTCGACCTCGATGATGTGCGCGAGCGCCGGGTTCCGTTCGCGCAGCGACGACGGTTCGGCCAACCGCGCCGCGCGGATGAACTGCGCGGGATTGACGAGCGCGATCGCGCGCGCGCCGTTCGCGAGCGGTCCCATCTCCGCACTGCCGAGCACGACGCCGTCCGCCGCGAAGCCGGGCGGCACCGGCGCCTGCGCGAACGTGCGCGTGAGCCAGCCTTCGTGCAGGTACTGGTCCGAGCGCGACGCGGTGTCCCAGATCTCGATCGAGCGGAAATGCGACAGGTTCGGCTGCGGATAACCGACGCCCTGCACGATCGCGACCTGTCCGTCGCGCCACAGCGGCATCAACGGCGCGAGCGACGGGTGCAGCCCCGTCTGCGCGTCGAGCTGCAGCACCTGGTCGCGCTTGATGCCGATGCTGCGGCGGAACTGGTAGTAGAGCGGATCCGCATAGGGCACCACCGTGTTGAGGCCGTCGTTGCCGCCCTTCAGTTCGACGAGGATCAGCACGTTCGCATAACCGGTCGCCGGCTGGCGCCTGACCGCGACCATCGATGCCGCCTGCGCGGGCGGCTGCCACAACGACACGCCCGCCGCGGCCGCGGCGCCCGTCAGCGTCAGAAAATCACGTCGGTTCATCGTGCATCCTTCGGCTCGCCGTGCGGCATGGCCACCGCGGCAGCGTGCCTGTTCGTCGTCGTTTCGGTCGTTTCAGTCATTTCAGTTGATAGGCCGGATCCATCAGTAGCGCCTCGAGATACGCGCTGCCGGTCGAGTCCGTATCGATCGCCGCGACCGGCGACACCGGCAGCACCGCATGCTGCAGCTGGAGCTCGGTCGACAATCCCGCAATCGCCTGCGGCCGCGCACGATACTGCGCGAGCCAGCGTTCGAGGTCGAATCGCAGGCCGCCGCGCGCGAGTTTGACCAGCGCGCCGCGCATGCCGGCAACCGACGCGGCGTCCGCAACCGGTATCGCCTGCGCCCGCGCATTCGGCGACGGCGGCGCCATCGCATGCGCGGGCGAGCGCATGCCGGCCGTCTCGGTCGCGCGGAACAACTGCTCGACGAACTGCTTGCGCGCCAGCAGCGTGGTGCTGTTGATCCACATCGCGCCGCCCGGCCAGCCCTTCACGTTCGGCGGATAGAACAGGTTCTGCCCGAGCGTGCGCACGGTGTTCGCGAGCGTCTGCGGATCGCCGTACGCGACGTCGAACAGCCGCACCGACCCGACGACGAACTCGGCCGGCGACTTCACGAGCACGCCGCGATTGCGCGGATCCCAGAACGCGTCGGTCGACCAGAGCGCGGCGAGCGCCGCGCGTATGTCGTAGCCGCTGGCGCGAAACCGCTCGGCCACGGCATCGAGCGCGCCGGCGTCGGGCGTATCGGACACGAATTCGTGCCACAGCTTGCCGGCGATGAAGCTTGCCGTCTCGGGCCGCTTCAACAGGATGTCGAGAAACCCGTCGCCGTCGAACGCGCCGGTCTCGCCGAGGATCGTCTTGTCGCCCGCGTCGTGCCAGTCGGGCCGCACCTCGAAGCGCAGCGTATCGGGATCGACGCTCCAGCCGGTCATCGCGCGCGCGGCTTCGGTCACGTCCCGCTGCGAGTAATGCCCTTCGCCGAGCGTGAACAGCTCCATCACCTCGCGCGCGAAATTCTCGTTCGGGCGGCCCTTGCGGTTGCTCGCGCCGTCGAGATACTGGAGCATCGCCGGATCCTTCGCGACCGCATGCAGCAGCGTGCCGAAGTTGCCGAGCGCCTCGCGCCGAAACAATGCATTCTGCGCGGCCATCGTCTGCGGATACGGGACCTTGTCCTGCCCGGACGTGAAGTGCCCGTGCCAGAACAGCGTCATGCGCTCGGTGAGCGGCGACGGCGTGACGATCATCTCGTTGACCCAGGCGGCGCGCAGCGCATCGTAGCGGACATTGCGCTCGCGCTGCTCGTCGCGGCGCATGTCGGGCGTCAGCGCCTGACGCTGCGCGCGCGTCGGCGGCAGCTCGGCGATCCAGTCGGGCCACGTCGTCACGGGCTCGCGCCGCACGCTGTCGAGCGTGTCGGCCACGACCTGCGCGCGCGTCATGCCGACGACGCGCGCGACGTCGGCGGGCGCGGGAGAGAACCCGGTGCGGCTGAGGAAAAACAGTGCGTCGTCGGCATCGAGCGGCGACTGCATGGCAGGCGACGGCGCCGGGGCGGCAGCGTTCGCTTTCATCGTCGTGGACTCCCGGAGCGCACCGGCGGTGCGGATGCCGGTTCAACGGCGGCACGCATCCGAAAGTTGACCGAAAAATTGCTACGGAATCTTTCCGCGCCGTGCGAACGCGCGTGCGTGTCAGCGCTTGTACAGCTCGCGAACGGCGTCCTCGATGTGCTGGCGCAGCAGGTGGCGCTCCTCGGGCGTCATGTGCCCGTCGCGACGGTGCTGATCGAGATCGGGAGGCACGGCGGAACGGACCGCCGTGTCGGCGGCGCGGTCGGGCTGCGGCGCTTTGCCGCGCGGCAGCTTGCGCGACGAGGCGCCCTGCTCGGGGCGCTGCGCATACGCGAAGTTCGACGCATATGGACCGGCAAGTGCGATCGTCAGCATCAGTGCAATCCGGGCAGATCGCATGACCGTCCTCGCTTCTTTGGTCGATTTGTTCCCTTCGTCACGCGGCAACCGGTTACCTCTGGTACTTGAAAAACCCTGCGGAATTCGGGTGTACAAAGATGAAAGATGGAGTGCAGGGGAGTATCTACCGAATTTCAGCTTCGAGTAAAGGAATCTCTATAGCCTGCCTTTACTCCGCGCGACACTACGGGTAAATTTTGTAACGGACTGTAACGCGCGAAAATACGCGACCGTGCGTGATTTCCCATTCGCGATAAGATGCCGCTCATGGAAACGAAAAACCCCTCCAAGATTCTCGTCGTCGACGACGACCCGCGCCTGCGCGATCTGCTGCGCCGCTATCTCGGCGAGCAGGGTTTCAACGTGTACGTCGCGGAGAACGCGACCGCGATGAACAAGCTCTGGGTGCGCGAGCGCTTCGACCTGCTGGTGCTCGACCTGATGCTGCCGGGTGAAGACGGCCTGTCGATCTGCCGCCGCCTGCGCGGCAGCAACGACCGCACGCCGATCATCATGCTCACCGCGAAGGGCGAGGACGTCGACCGCATCGTCGGCCTCGAGATGGGCGCCGACGACTACCTGCCGAAACCGTTCAACCCGCGCGAACTCGTCGCGCGCATTCACGCGGTGCTGCGCCGCCAGGCGCCGGCCGAACTGCCTGGCGCACCGTCGGAAACCACCGAGGTGTTCGAGTTCGGCGAGTTCTCGCTGAACCTCGCGACGCGCACGCTGACGAAGTCGGGCCAGGAAATTCCGCTGACGACCGGCGAATTCTCGGTGCTGAAGGTGTTCGCGCGCCATCCGCGCCAGCCGCTGTCGCGCGAAAAGCTGATGGAGCTCGCGCGCGGCCGTGAATACGAAGTGTTCGACCGCAGCCTCGACGTGCAGATCTCGCGCCTGCGCAAGCTGATCGAACCGGATCCGGGCAGCCCGCGTTTCATCCAGACCGTCTGGGGCCTCGGCTACGTGTTCATTCCGGACGGCGCCGCCTGATCTTTTCTCTTTCCGGTTTCGCCCGTCCACGGCCCGTCCCATGCGTATCGACCGGCGCCTCCTGCAGCTCGCGTTCGGCGGGCTGTTCTGGCGCACCTTCCTGCTGATCGCGCTGCTGATCTCGGTCAGTCTCGCCGCGTGGTTCCAGAGCTTTCGCGTGATCGAGCGCGAGCCGCGCGCGCAGCGCGTCGCGCTCCAGCTCGTCGCGATCGTGAAGCTCACGCGCACCGCCCTGCTCTATTCCGATCCCGATCTGCGGCGCGCGCTGCTGCAGGATCTCGAGAGCAACGAGGGCGTGCGCGTGTACCCGCGCGAAAAGACCGACAAGTTCAAGCTGCAGCCCGACGAATCGCTGAACCGCCTGATCGAACACGACATCCGCAGCCGGCTCGGCGACGATACCGTGATCGCGCAGTCGGTCAACGACATCCCGGGCGTGTGGATCAGCTTCAAGATCGACGACGACGATTACTGGGTCGCGCTCGACCGCGACCAGCTCGACAGCGTCACGGGCCTGCAGTGGGCCGGCTGGGGCCTGTTCGCGCTCGCGCTGTCGCTGTTCGGCTCGGCGTTCATCACGAGCCTCGTGAACCGGCCGTTCTCGCGGCTCGCGCTCGCCGCGCGGCAGATCGGCTCGGGCCAGACGCCCGAGCTGCTGCCCGAGCGCGGGATGGGCGTCGCGGCCGACACCAACCGCAGCTTCAACCAGATGGTGCGCGACCTCGAACAGCTCGAGGCCGACCGCGCGCTGATGCTCGCGGGCATCTCGCACGACCTGCGCACGCCGCTCGCGCGGCTGCGGCTCGAGACCGAGATGAGCCCGTCCGACCAGGCGACCAAGGACGCGATGGTCGACGACATCGAGCAGATGGACCGCATCATCGCGGCCTTCATCGACTACGCGCGTCCGACCCAGCGCAAGCCGGAGCCGGTCGACCTGTCGTCGATCGCGCACGAAGTCGCCGCGCGCGTGTCGGGCGAGGACGGCGTCGAGATCCGCACGCGGCTCGCGCCGACCGCCGTGATCGAAGCCGACGAGACCGACATGCGCCGCGTGATCGGCAACCTCGTCGAGAACGCGCGCAAATACGGCCAGAGCCGCGACGACGGTGTGTCGCGCATCACGCTCGAGACGCGCGTGACGCACGCGCGCGTCGAGCTGTCGGTGAGCGACGAGGGCCCGGGCATCCCCGAGGACCAGTTGCCGCTCGTGATGCGGCCGTTCTACCGCGTCGACACGGCGCGCACCAAGGCGGACGGCACGGGGCTCGGCATGGCGATCGTGCTGCGCCTCGTCGGCCGCTATCGCGGCGCGCTGCGCCTGCGCAACCGCAGCCCCGAAGCGGGCCTCGAAGTCACGCTCGAATTCCCCGGCGCCGGCAAGGCGCGTGCGACGGCGTGACGCGTTCGCGCACGCTTCTTGCGCGTCACACTATCGGCGCGGTTGAAAAAAACTATGGGAATCGTTAGCCAAAAACTATTGAAGCGATTTATTAATAGTGTTATAGTCGTGCCCATGCTGTCACATCAACGTTGCAGCACCGAGGTAGCTTGACTCAGTCTTCTTCCCAACTCACACAGGAGTATCCGCATGAAAACCGTGGGCGATAAACTCGAAGCATTCACCGTCGTAGCCGCGAAGCCGGGCTTCAACAATCACGAGGAAAACGGCCAGTCGGCGTTCGAGACCGTCACCGAAGCGTCGTTCCCGGGCAAGTGGAAGATCATCTACTTCTATCCGAAGGATTTCACGTTCGTGTGCCCGACGGAAATCGTCGAGTTCGCGAAGCTGACGAAGCAGTTCGAAGAGCGCGATGCCGTCCTGCTCGGCGGCAGCTCGGACAACGAATTCGTGAAGCTCGCATGGCGCCGTGAGCACAAGGACCTCGACAAGCTGAACCACTACTCGTTCGGCGACGTCAAGGGCGAGCTGATCGACCAGCTCGGCGTGCGCGACAAGGAAGCCGGCGTGGCCCTGCGTGCAACGTTCATCGTCGATCCGGACAACACGATCCAGCACGTTTCGGTGAACAACCTGAACGTCGGCCGTAGCCCGGAAGAAGTCCTGCGCATTCTGGACGGCCTGCAAACGGACGAACTGTGCCCGTGCAACCGTGCAGTCGGCGGCGCAACGCTGTAAGCGCATCGATGCACGAAGCCCGCGGCGCACGTCCTGCCTGCGGGCTTTTTTAACGGCCAACCCATAGGAGATATCAATGGAATTCATCGATTCGATTAAGGCACGTATCCCCGACTACGCGAAGGACATTCGCCTGAACCTCGACGGCACGATCTCGCGCTCGTCGCTCGAAGGCACCGATGCAGTCGGCGTCGCGCTGGCGGCGGCGGTCGCGGCGAAGAGTACCGTGCTCGTGAAGACGATCCGCGAAGCCGGCGTGCTGTCGCCCGAAGAGACGAACGCCGTGCTGACGGCGGCCGCGCTGATGGGGATGAACAACACCTGGTATCCGTATGTCGAGATGGCCGACGATGCCGACCTGAAGACGCAGCGCGCCGAGCTGCGGATGGGCGCGTATGCGTCGCACGGCGGCGTCGACAAGCGCCGCTTCGAGATGTACGCGCTCGCCGCGTCGATCGTCGGCAAGTGCCACTTCTGCGTGAAGTCGCACTACGCGCTGCTGAAGAACGAGCAAGGGATGTCGACGACGCAGCTGCGCGACGTCGGCCGCATCGCGTCGGTGATCAACGCCGCCGCGCAGGTGATCGCCGCCGAAGGCGAATAAGCAGCCACGCGAACGGCAGCGCGATACGGCGGTCAAGCGCGCCGGATCGCGCCGCAAAACGAAAATGCCACGCAAGCGCGTGGCATTTTTCATTCCGGCGGCGCAACCTGCGCGCCGCTTCGGACCGGCGTCGGGCGCTCACGCGCCCTGCTTCACCAGCAGCGCGGCGGCCTGCGCCTCGATGCCCTCGCCGCGGCCGAGGTAGCCGAGCTTCTCGTTGGTCTTCGCCTTCACGTTCACGCGCTCGAGCGGCAGGCCGAGATCGGCCGCGAGGTTCGCGCGCATCCCGTCGATGTGCGGCGCGAGCTTCGGCGCCTGCGCGATCACCGTGCTGTCGACGTTCTGGATCGTGAAGCCGGCCGCCTTCACGCGGGCGACGCATTCGCGCAGCAGCACGCGGCTGTCCGCGCCCTTGAACGCCGCGTCGGTGTCGGAGAAATGGCGGCCGATGTCGCCGAGCGCCGCCGCGCCGAACAGCGCGTCGGTGATCGCGTGCAGCAGCACGTCCGCGTCCGAATGGCCGAGCAGGCCGCGCTCGTACGGAATCGTCACGCCGCCGATGATGAGGGGGCGCCCCGGGACGAGCTGGTGCACGTCGTAGCCTTGTCCGATTCTGAAGTCCATGCGTAATCCGGTTTGAGATGAGGTGAAAGTCAGGAAGCGTTCGCGGGGCGCGCGAGGATCGCTTCCGCGAGCGCGAAATCTTCCGGGTACGTGACCTTGAAGTTGCGCAGGCTGCCCTGCACGACGCGCGGCGTATGGCCGGCCCATTCGATCGCGCTGGCCTCGTCGGTCAGGTCGTGCCCTTCGCGCTGCGCGCGCAGGATCGCGTCGCGCAGCATGCCGATGCGGAACATCTGCGGCGTCTGCGCCTGCCACAGCGCGTCGCGCGACTCGGTGCGCGCGATCGCGTCGCCGCCGGCCGGCACGCGCTTGAGCGTATCGGCCACCGGCAGCGCGACGATGCCGCCGACCGGGTCGTCCTTCAGCGTCGCGACCAGCGTGCGGATCAGCGCCGGCGTGATGCCAGGGCGCGCGGCGTCGTGCACGAGCACCCAGTCCTGCTCGGTCGCGCCGAATTCGGCCAGCTCGAGCAGCCCGTTGAGCACCGACGCCTGCCGCGAGCCGCCGCCGCAGCGGCGCACCGCGAAGCGCAGGCCCGCGAAGCGGCGCGCATCGAAGTGCGTGTCGTCGGGCGCGAGGACGACGAGCGTCTGCGCGAATTCGCTGCACGCGTCGAACGCGGCGAGCGTGTAATGCAGGAGCGCGCGGCCGGCCAGCGTGCGGTATTGCTTCGGCACGGCCGAGCCGGAACGGCTGCCCGTGCCGGCGCAAGGAATCAGGGCGAAAAGTCGGGGAGTCACGAAGGGGAAACGCCGGAAAGATGAAATCGAGAAGCGGATTTTATAATAGGTCTTTCGTCTCGACCGGCGCGCCGCGTCGCGCCCGTGCCCGCCACCCCTGCCGTCCCTATGCCAGACAACGCTTCCACCCCGTTCGCCTCGCCCGTCGCCCGCGTCAAGCCGGGCCAGCGGTTCGCCTTCGACGGCGCGCACGGCTCCGCCGACGCACTCGCCATCGCCCGCTATCTCGCCGACAACCGCGACGCGGTCCCGCTCCTTGCGGTGATCTGCGCGAACGCGGTCGACGCGCAGCGGCTGTCGCAGGAACTCCGCTACTTCTCGCCGGAGGCGCGCGTGCGCCTGCTGCCGGACTGGGAAACGCTGCCGTACGACACGTTCTCGCCGCACCAGGATCTCGTCTCCGAGCGGCTCGCGACGCTGCACGACCTCGGCGAGGGCCGCTGCGACATCCTGCTGGTGCCCGCGACCACCGCGCTGTACCGGATGCCGCCCGCGTCGTTCATGGCCGCGTACACGTTCGCGTTCGCGCAGGGCGAGCGGCTCGACGAGGCGAAGCTGAAGGCGCAGCTCACGCTGGCCGGCTACGAGCACGTGAGCCAGGTCGTGCGGCCCGGCGAATACTGCGTGCGCGGCTCGCTGATCGACCTGTACCCGATGGGCTCGCCGCTGCCGTACCGGATCGACCTGTTCGACGACCAGGTCGACTCGATCCGCGCGTTCGATCCCGATACGCAGCGCAGCCTCTATCCGGTGCGCGACGTGCGCCTCCTGCCCGGCCGCGAGTTTCCGTTCGACGAAGCGGCGCGCACGGCCTTCCGCAGCCGCTGGCGCGAGACCTTCGAAGGCGACCCGAGCCGCGCGCCGATCTACAAGGACATCGGCAACGGCGTGCCGTCGGCCGGCATCGAGTACTACCTGCCGCTGTTCTTCGACGAGACGGCCACGCTGTTTCACTACCTGCCGCAGGATGCGCACCTCGTGTTCGCCGGCGACCTCGAAGCGTCGATCCGCCGCTTCACGGCCGATACGAAGCAGCGTCATGCGTTCCTCGCGCACGACCGCGAGCGGCCGATCCTGGAGCCGCAGCGGCTGTTCCTGTCCGACGAGGATTTCTTCGCGTTCGCGAAGCCGTTCGCGCGCGTCGTGCTGCCCGCGCAGCCGGCCGGCGGCTGGGCGACGGCCTTGCCCGAGCTCACCGTCGATCGCCACGCGGACGATCCGCTCGCCGCGCTGCGCACCTTCGTCGAAGCGTCGGGCAAGCGCGTGCTGCTGACGGTCGAATCGGCCGGCCGCCGCGAGACGATCCTGCAACTGCTCGCCGAGCATCGCCTGCGTCCGGCGTCGAACGACCACTTCGCGGGCTGGCTCGAAAGCGACGCGCCCTTCGCGCTCGGCGTCGCGCCGCTCGCGAGCGGCTTCGCGGTGCCGGGCGAAGGCTACGCGATCGTCACCGAAACCGAGCTGTACGGCGCGCTCGGCCGCCGCGCCGGGCGCCGCCGCCAGGAACAGGCGAGCAACGTCGACGCGATGGTGCGCGACCTGTCGGAGCTGAAGGTCGGCGATCCGGTCGTGCATGCGCAGCACGGCATCGGCCGCTACATGGGCCTCGTGTCGATGGATCTCGGCGAAGGCGAGACCGAATTCCTGCATCTCGAATACGCGGGCGACAGCAAGCTCTACGTGCCGGTCGCGCAGCTGCACGTGATCTCGCGCTACAGCGGCGCCGATCCCGACAGCGCGCCGCTGCACGCGCTCGGTTCGGGCCAGTGGGAGCGCGCGAAGCGCAAGGCCGCGCAGCAGATCCGCGATACGGCGGCCGAGCTGCTGAACCTGTACGCGCGCCGCGCGGCCCGCGAAGGTCACGCGTTCGCGCTCGAGCCGCGCGACTACGTGAAGTTCGCGGAAAGCTTCGGGTTCGAGGAAACGCCCGACCAGGCCGCGGCGATCGCGGCCGTGATCGGCGACATGACGAGCGGCAAGCCGATGGACCGCCTCGTGTGCGGCGACGTCGGCTTCGGCAAGACCGAGGTCGCGCTGCGCGCCGCATTCATCGCGGTGATGGGCGGCAAGCAGGTCGCGCTGCTGTCGCCGACCACGCTGCTCGCCGAGCAGCACACGCAGACCTTCGCCGATCGCTTCGCCGACTGGCCGGTGCGCATCGTCGAGCTGTCGCGCTTCAAGACCGCGAAGGAAGTGAACGCGGCGATCGCGCAGATCAACGAAGGCAGCGTCGACATCGTGATCGGCACGCACAAGCTGCTGTCGTCGGACGTGCAGTTCAAGCGCCTCGGCCTCGTGATCATCGACGAGGAACACCGCTTCGGCGTGCGCCAGAAGGAAGCGCTGAAGGCGTTGCGCGCGGAAGTCGACGTGCTGACGCTGACCGCGACGCCGATCCCGCGCACGCTCGGGATGGCGCTCGAGGGCTTGCGCGATTTCTCGGTGATCGCGACCGCGCCGCAGAAGCGGCTCGCGATCAAGACCTTCGTGCGCCGCGAGGAGGAAAGCGTGATCCGCGAGGCGATGCTGCGCGAGCTGAAGCGCGGCGGCCAGGTGTATTTCCTGCACAACGAAGTCGAGACGATCGAGAACCGCAAGGCGATGCTCGAGGAGCTCGTGCCTGAAGCGCGGATCGTGATCGCGCACGGCCAGATGCACGAGCGCGAGCTCGAACGCGTGATGCGCGATTTCGTCGCGCAGCGCGCGAACGTGCTGCTGTGCACGACGATCATCGAGACCGGCATCGACGTGCCGAGCGCGAACACGATCATCATGCATCGCGCCGACAAGTTCGGCCTCGCGCAGCTTCACCAGTTGCGCGGCCGCGTCGGCCGTTCGCACCACCAGGCGTACGCATACCTGCTGGTCCACGACCCGCAGTCGCTGACCAAGCAGGCGCAACGCCGCCTCGAGGCGATCCAGCAGATGGAGGAACTCGGTTCGGGCTTCTATCTCGCGATGCACGACCTCGAGATCCGCGGCACCGGCGAGGTGCTCGGCGACAAGCAGTCGGGCGAGATCCACGAGATCGGCTTCCAGCTGTATACCGACATGCTGAACGACGCCGTGAAGGCGCTGAAGAACGGCAAGGAGCCCGACCTCACGGCCCCGCTCGCCGCGACGACGGAAATCAACCTGCATGCGCCCGCGATCCTGCCGGCCGACTACTGCGTGGACGTGCAGGAGCGGCTGTCGCTGTACAAGCGGCTCGCGAACTGCGAGCACGGCGACGCGATCGACGGCATCCAGGAAGAGCTGATCGACCGCTTCGGCAAGCTGCCGCCGCAGGCGCACGCGCTCGTCGAGACGCACCGGCTGCGGCTCGCCGCGAAGCCGCTCGGCATCGTCAAGATCGACGCGAGCGAGGCCGCGATCGGGCTGCAGTTCGAGCCGAACCCGCCGATCGATCCGATGCGGATCATCGAGATGGTGCAGAAGCACCGGCACATCAAGCTCGCGGGCCAGGACAAGCTGCGCATCGAGACGCGCTCGCCCGATCTCGCGATCCGCGTGTCGACGATCAAGGAAACGCTGCGCGCGCTCGCCCCGCGCGCCGACGCGGCGAGCGCGGCACGCTGACGGCACGGCCGCGATGCTGCACCGCATCGCGGCCGGCGAAGGCGGGCCGGCGCGTTTTTGAGTATGATTTTCCCATTCCTCAGACGGAGTTTTGCCATGTCCACTCTCGACGCGCCGGCGCCGTCCGCCGCAACCCAAGGCGACGCCTCGCTCGTCAGCCTGCCCTGGATCAAGCAGCTGGTGTCGATGGACACGACGAGCCGCGTGCCGAACCTCGGCCTGATCGAAACGGTGCGCGACGCGCTCGCCGCGAAGGGCATCCAGTCGACGCTCACGCACGATCCGCGCGAAGGCTGGGCCAACCTGTTCGCGACCGTGCCCGCGCACGACGGCTCGACCGACGGCGGCATCGTGCTGTCGGGGCACACCGACGTCGTGCCGGTCGACGGCCAGCAGTGGGACAGCAACCCGTTCGAGCCGGAGTTGCGCGACGGCCGCCTGTACGGCCGCGGCACGTGCGACATGAAGGGCTTCATCGGCGCGGCGCTCGCGCTGCTGCCGGAGATGCAGGCGACGAAGCTCGCGAAGCCGATCCATTTCGCGCTGTCCTACGACGAGGAAATCGGCTGCGCGGGCGCCCCGCTGCTGATCGCCGATCTGGTCAAACGCGGCGTGAAGCCGTCCGGCTGCATCGTCGGCGAGCCGACCAGCATGCGGCCGATCATCGCGCACAAGGGCATCAACGCGTACCGCTGCTGCGTGCGCGGCCACGCGGCGCACTCGTCGCTGACGCCGAAGGGCCTGAACGCGATCGAATATGCGGCGCGCCTCATCTGCCACATCCGCGACATCGCCGAGCGCTTTCGCGCCGAAGGCCCGTTCGACGCGCTGTACGACGTGCCGTTCACGACCGCGCAGACGAGCACGATCCAGGGCGGCAACGCGATCAACACGGTCCCGGCCGAATGCCGGTTCGACTTCGAGTTCCGCAACCTGCCGACGCTCGATCCCGAACAGATCTTCGCGCGCATCGAAGCGTATGCGCGGGAAACGCTGCTGCCGCAGATGCTTCGCGAGCATCCGAACGCGGCGATCGAGTTCTCGAAGATCGCCGCGGCGCCCGGGCTCGACGCGACCGAACAGGCAGCGATCACGCAGCTGGTGCGCGCGCTGACGGCCGACCAGGACAAGCGCAAGGTCGCCTACGGCACGGAAGCCGGCCTGTTCGAGCGCGCGGGCATCCCGAGCATCGTCTGCGGGCCCGGCAACATCGAACAGGCGCACAAGCCGAACGAGTATGTCGAGCTCGCGCAGCTCGCCGCCTGCGAGCAGTTCCTGCGCAAGTTCATCCGCAGCATGTCGGTCGACGCACACTGACTGCCCCCGCCACGCCGGCCTGCGTGTGCGGGCCGGCCCCCTCCCGCCACCCGCCACCCGCCACGTCATGTCGACTGACCAACAGCGCACTGCCCATACGACGATCGACGGCGAACCGATTCCGACGCTCGACGAAATCGCCGCGCAGCATTTCGCGTTGTCGCCGTGGGTCGCGCGCACGCCCGTGTTCGAGCGTGCCGACCTGCCGTCCCTCGAGGGCACGCACGTCAACTTCAAGTTCGAGCTGCTGCAGGTGAGCGGCAGCTTCAAGGCGCGCGGTGCGTTCACGAACCTGCTGGCCCTCGACGAAGCGCGCAAGAACGCCGGCGTCACGTGCGTGTCGGCCGGCAATCACGCGGCGGCCGTCGCGTATGCGGCGATGCGGCTCGGCAGCAGCGCGAAGGTCGTGATGTTCCATACCGCGAGCCCGGCGCGCATCGCGCAGTGCAAGCAGTACCGCGCGGAAGTCGTGCTCGCCGGCAGCGCGTCGCAGGCATTCGACGTCGTGCGGCGGATCGAGGCCGAGGAAGGTCGCTTCTTCATCCATCCGTTCAATGGCTATCACACGATTCTCGGCACCGCGACGCTCGGCTACGAATGGGCGACGCAGACGCCCGATCTCGACGCGGTGATCGTGCCGATCGGCGGCGGCGGGCTCGCGGCCGGCATGGCGACCGCGCTGCGGCTCGCGAATCCGCGCGTGCACGTGTACGGCGTCGAGCCGGAAGGCGCCGACGCGATGAGCCGCAGCTTCGCGGCGAATCACACGATCCAGATGAGCGCGATGCAGACCATCGCCGACTCGCTGATGGCGCCGCACACCGAGGAGTACAGCTACCAGCTGTGCCGGCGCCACGTCGACCGCATCGTCACGGTGTCCGACGACGCGCTGCGCGCGGCGATGTTGTTCCTGTTCTCGCAACTGAAGCTGTCGGTCGAACCGGCGTGCGCGGCTGCGCTCGCGGCGCTGCTCGGCCCGCTGCGCGAAACGCTGCAGGGCAAGCGGGTCGGCGTGCTGCTGTCGGGCACGAACACCGATCCCGCGACGCTCGGCATGCATCTCGCGCACGCAAAACTGCAGCACTGAACCCGCGCACGATACTCAGGGTTATCCCCAGTTTATGTTGACAGCCCTGTTGATAACCCGCCGGACAAGCACGCAAGTGGTTGAGCGCGCAGCGTTTTACGCGCGCGAAGCGCGCCGGACGCGAAATAGGCAGATAGCGCCGCCGAACGCATGGCCCGCGGCGTGGCAACGTCGTACGCGGCAGATGATCGGCGCGGCAGCCGTCGCGCTACTTGCCGGTTGCGCGGCCCCGCCCTCGCCCGTCGTCGACGCTTCCGTTGGCTGTCTGCGGCCGGACATGCACCGGATGCTGCAGGCCGACCTGCTGTTCGGGCGCGATATCGCGGGACGCGGCCCCGTCACCGAAACGGAACGCGCGGCCTTCCTCGCCGAGGTCGTCACGCCGCGCTTTCCGGACGGTTTCACGGTCTGGGACACCCGCGGCCAATGGCGCGACCGCGCCACCGGCCGGATCATCGGCGAAGCGAGTTTCGTGGTCCGTATCGTCGCCGACGACACCGCCGATACGCACGCGCGGCTCGTGGCGATCCGGCACGCGTACCGCGAGCGCTTCCGGCAGGACTCGGTCGGCATCACGCTCGTACCGGCCTGCGCGTCGTTCTGATTCGTCCTCCCGCTGGCTGATGCGCGAAGACACATAAAAAAAACGGGCGCCCGAAGGCGCCCGCCGCATGCGACACATCCGCGTATCGCTTACTTGTTCTCGAACATGTCCATGATCTGCTGCTTCTCCTGCTGCGTGACGGGCGGCGGCGCGAGCCCCTCCGAGCCGGCCGAGCCGAGCGCGTCGTTCGCGCTGATCGCATTCGCGGCCGGGTTGATGTCCACGCTGCCGACGAAGCCGTTGCCCGGCGTGCGATCGGCGTAGTACAGCTCGCCGTCGATCGAGGTCAGGCCGTCCGGCATCGGCATCTGCTGCTCGGGCACGCCGTTCAGCGCGGTGCGCATGTAGTTCACCCAGATCGGCAACGCGAGCTGCGCGCCGAATTCGCGGCTACCGAGGCTCTTCGGCTGGTCGAAGCCCATCCACGCGACCGCGACGAGCGACTGCTGGTAGCCGGCGAACCAGCCGTCCTTCGCATCGTTCGTCGTGCCCGTCTTGCCCTGCAGGTCGCTGCGGCCGAGCGCGTTGGTGCCCGCGCCCGTACCGGCCGTCGCGACCGTGTGCAGCAGGCTGTTCATCACGTATGCGTTGCGGCCTTCGATCGTGCGCGGCGCGGTGCCGCCGGCGATCACCGGCTGCGATTTCTGCAGCGGCTGGCCGCGCGCGTCGTCGACTTCGGCGATCAGGTACGGATCGACCTTGTAGCCGCCGTTCGCGAAGACCGCATAGCCGGTCGCGAGCTGCAGCGGCGTCACGAGGCCGGCGCCGAGCGCCATCGGCAGGTACGGCGGCGTCTTCGCCGGATCGAAGCCGAAGCGCTGCGTCACGTACTCCTGCGCGTACTGCGTGCCGATCGACGCGAGGATCCGGATCGACACGAGGTTCTTCGAACGCTGCAGGCCGGTGCGCATCGACATCGGGCCGTCGGGCTGGTCGTCGTCCTTCGGTTCCCACGCGGTGCCGCCCGGCACGCTCGGCGGGAAGTACAGCGGCGCATCGTTGATGATCGTCGCCGGCCCGAGGCCCTTGTCGAGCGACGCCGAATAAATGAACGGCTTGAACGACGAACCCGGCTGACGCCACGCCTGCGTCACGTGGTTGAACTTGCTCTTGTTGAAGTCGAAGCCGCCGACGAGCGAACGGATCGCACCGTCCTGCGGCGCGATCGCGACGAGCGCGCCTTCGACCTGCGGCAGCTGCACGATCTGCCAGCCCGTCTTGCCGTCCTTCAGCACGCGCACGATCGAGCCCGGCTTGATGTGCAGCGTCGCGTTCGCGCGCGGGCTCAGCGCGGCCGACACGAAGCGCAGGCCGGCCGGGCCGATCGTCGTCGTGGCGCCGCCGACGAACTGCACCTCGACCGCGTTCGGCGACGCCGACAGCACCACCGCCGACTGCAGGTCGCCGTTGTCCGGGTGATCGGCGAGCGCGTCGTCGATCGCCTCGTCGCGATCGTCGCCGGCCGCCGGCAAGTTGATCGAGCCTTCCGGCCCGCGATAGCCGTGGCGGCGCTCGTAATCGAGAATGCCGCGGCGCACGGCCTGGTACGCGGCTTCCTGGTCGGCCGAGTTGATCGTCGTCGTGACGGTCAGCCCGCGCGTATAGGTTTCGTCCTTGTACTGCTGGTACATCATCTGCCGCACCATCTCGGCGACGTATTCGCCGTGCACCGCGTACTGGTTGCCCGGCGTGCGCACGCGGATCTCTTCCTTCACCGCCTGGTCGTACTGCGGCTGCGTGATGTAGCCGATCTCGAGCATGCGCTTCAGGATGTACTCCTGGCGCACCTTCGCGCGCTTCGGATTGACGACCGGGTTGTACGCGGACGGCGCCTTCGGCAGCCCCGCGAGCATCGCCGCCTCGGCGAGCGTGATGTCCTTCAGGTCCTTGCCGAAATACACGCGCGCGGCGGCCGCGAAACCGTACGAGCGCTGGCCCAGGTAGATCTGGTTCATGTACAGCTCGAGGATCTGGTCCTTCGTCAGCGCCTTCTCGATCTTGTACGCGAGCAGCATCTCGTAGATCTTGCGCGTATACGTCTTCTCGCTCGACAGGAAGAAGTTGCGCGCGACCTGCATCGTGATCGTGCTCGCGCCCTGGCGCGCGCCACCGTGCATCAGGTCGGCCACGCCGGCGCGCAGGATGCCGAGGAAGTCTACGCCGCCGTGTTCGTAGAAGCGGTAGTCCTCGATCGCGAGCACCGCCTTCTTCATCACGTCGGGAATGTCCTGGAAGCGCACGAGGCTGCGGCGCTCCTCGCCGAACTCGCCGATCAGCACGTGATCGGCGCTGAACACGCGCAGCGGCACCTTCGGCTGGTAGTTGGTCAGCGCATCGAGCGACGGCAGTTGCGGCGCCATCACGACGAGCGCGTAGCCGACGATCAGCGCACCGACGATCGCGAGCGTCGCGATCAGGCCGACGAACCACAGCGCGACGCGCGAGCCGAACGAGCGGCGCGCGCCGTCCCCGCCGCCGCGGCGCTGCGCGCGCCGGTCGTCGCCGCGCTCGTCGTCATCGGGGTAATAGGCCCCCGACGGCGAACGGCGCAACGTGTAGTGAGGTTCGTTCCGGTCGGAAGGAGAAGACGGTCGTTTGATGATTGGCATGTCGGAATGGCGGGCGGCGTGGCGCCCTCGGACGCATGCGGAAAATGCAAGCGGATGAATCAGAGTGGGTGCATCGTGGCAACTGTCACGTCGACAGACCCCGCCGCGCGGCGATCCGTTCCCGCGACGTGACAGCGCATTTTAATGAAATCGACCGATCGGCTTCGCGATTTTTTGTAAAAATTCCCGCACAAGCATGAATTGCGGAACGTATTGGCGCCATGCTCCGCCTATCATGGACTCGCGACCCGGTGCGCGCCGCGGCGTTTCTTTCAGATGCGAAAGGTGGAAACCTGCACACGCACGGCGCTTGAACTCCAGCGCTTAAGCCGTATTTAAGGGGCCGGCGGTGTAATATCCGCCGGCTCACGCGGGTCGGAACCGATTCGCGACGGGCATTGCCGCCGACGCGGCACCTTTCAACCACGGAGGATTTCATGTCGCTTTTCGACTCTGTTTCGCGCACGATCAAAGGCCTGCTGAACGATGCGGCCGACTCGGTACAGGATCCGTCGCGCGACGCACGGCAGATCGTGCGGGAGCTCGACGACAGCATCGGCCGTGCCGAGAATTCGCTGATCGAGATCGAGGCACAAGTCGCGACCCAGCGCAGCAAGCGCGATGCGGCCGACGACAAGGTGAAGAAGTACGAGGACGGCGCGAAGCGCGCGCTGCAGGCGGGCGACGAAGCGCTCGCACGCGAGGCGCTCGCCGCGCAGTCGAACGCCGAAGCCGAGCGCGATGCGCTCGCGGCCGAGCTGACGACGCTCGAGCCGTCGGTCGACAAGCTGAAGGGGCAGATCGCCGACATGCGTCAGCGCCGCAACGACCTGAACGCACGCTCGAACATCCTGCAGGCCAAGCAGGAAATCGCGCAGGCGAAGGATGTCGCGGCAAGCGCGTTGGGCGGCATCGGCGGCAAGAACCTGTCCGAGGACTTCCAGAAGCTCGAGGACAAGGTCGCGCTGCAGAATGCGCGTTCGGACGCCCGCCTGAATTCGGCCGACACGTCGAGCGGCAAGGCGCTCGACGACAAGCTCGCCGCGCTGAACAAGGGCCCGTCGGTCGAGGACCGCCTCGCCGCGCTGAAGAAGCAGCTCGACACGCCCGCGCAGTAACGGCAGGCAACCGCGCCGCGGCCCGCCGGGCGCGCGGCGCGCACCGATCGTCAGGAGACGGGCGCCCGCGCCCGGTTCGACCATGAAGAAATCTCTCGCCGCACTCGGCTTCTCGCTGATGCTGCTGTCGTCCGCCGCCTTTGCGGTTCCGTCGCTGCAGCAAGTCGAGCAGTCGATCGCGCAACGTGACTGGCAGCGCGCCGACACGCAGCTGTCGCAAGTCATCGACGCCCATCCGAACAATGCGCATGCGCGCTATCTGTACGCACAGGTGCTGGACCGCGAAGGCCGCGCGTCCGACGCGCTCGCGCAACTGCAGCGGGCGAAGTCGCTCGATCCGCAACTGCGCTTCACCGACGCGTCGCATTTCGCGCAGACCGAATCGCGCATTCGCGCCGACGCCGCGCGCGTGAGCGGCGCGAGCGGCAACGCACCGTCGGCCACGCAGGCCGGTTCGTTGCAGTCGTCGCTCGCACCTGCCGCGCCGGTTGCGAAACACGGTCCGTCGACCGGCATGTGGATCGGCCTCGGGCTGCTCGTCGCGGTCATCGCGCTGGTGCTGCGCTGGACGTTGCGGCGCGCACGCTCGGCCGACGACAGCCGTGCCGGCGACGAACGCCGCGCGCAGTTGAAACGCGCGACCGACGTGCTGAACGACATCCGTCCGCTGAAACTCGACGCGAAACTGTCGACGGCGCCCGGTGCCGCCGCGCTCACCAGCGAACTCGAAGGCATCGAGACCGATGCACGCGCGCTCGTCGAAGCGCTGTCGAACGGCAAGAACCCGGTGCCGCCGTATCGCATCGACGAACTCGAACAGCGGCATGCGAGCGTGAAGGCGCGCGTCGAAGGCCGCCCCGATCCGAGCGCGCCGCCCGCTGCGCCCGCGAACGGCAGCGGCTCCGTGTATGCGCAGGAAGCCGATCGCGTGACCGGCATGCAAGGGCAGCCGTATCAGCAGCAACCGTACCCGCAACAGCCGTATCCGCCGCAACCGTATCCGCAACAGCAGCCGCCCGTCGTGGTTCAGCAAGGCGGCGGTTTCGGCAGCGGAATGGGCGGGCTGCTGACCGGCGTGCTGCTCGGCGAAGCGATGTCCGGCGGCCGCGAACGCGTAGTCGAACGCGACGTGATCGTCGACGACCAGCGCCGGCGCCAGGAGAACAACGATCCGGGCTTCGACCTCGGCCGCGGCGACGATTCGAACTGGAGCGACGGCAATGGCGGCGGCGGCGTCGATCTCGGCAGCAACGACGACGGCTGGACCGACGACAACACCTGAGCATGGCTCGCGCGGGCGTCGACGCATCGCGCCGCGCCCGCCCCCGCGCTTTCTTTCATTTCCACTCGCGCCGGCCCGGTGATTTGTTAATCATTTCAAGATGGGCTACCGGCAATGGGGCACGTTCGCTATCATGCGGCCATCGGCGTGCCCCCGATCCGACCCATCAGACGCTTCGCAGCCCTGCGCGTCGCGGCACGCCTCCTCTCGCCCAACCAGGAGAAAGCCGCTCATGAGCATAATCAAGGAATTCAAGGAGTTCGCCGTCAAAGGCAACGTGATGGATCTCGCCGTCGGCGTGATCATCGGCGGCGCGTTCTCGAAGATCGTCGACTCGGTCGTGAAAGACCTCATCATGCCGGTCATCGGCGTGCTGACGGGCGGTCTGGATTTCTCGAACAAGTTCGTTCTGCTCGGCACCATCCCCCCGACGTTCAAGGGTAATCCCGATTCGTTCAAGGACCTGCAGGCCGCGGGCGTCGCCGCATTCGGCTACGGCTCGTTCATCACCGTGGCGATCAACTTCGTGATCCTCGCGTTCATCATCTTCCTGATGGTGAAATTCATCAACAAGCTGCGCAAGCCGGAAGAAGCGGCGCCGGCCGCGACGCCGGAAGACATCGTGCTGCTGCGCGAGATCCGCGATTCGCTCAAGCAACGCTGAGCACCGCGCCACGCTGCGACTGCCGGGCCCGCCATGTGCGGGCCTTTTTCATGGGCACGCATCGTGCACCGTCGTGCGAGCGCCTATCTCACTTTTTTGTGACGCGCGAATGCACGCGCGGGAAAAGCAGGTCTATGATGGAGACTAAACGACAGTACGGGCGCCAAGACGCTGGCTGTGTCGATCATCGTGGCATGCGGGTCGACGGGAGACATTGATCGTCGTACCGCACGAGTGCGGAGTGCAGCATTTTCGTGTGCTATAAAGGATCGACATGCGGCGTACATAGCCGGGAGTGGGTCGCATGAAAGTGCCGCATTTCTTGCAATTGTTTTTCAGGCGAGTGTTTATGTCCTTCCCGAAAAAACGTCGACGTGCGCAACAGGATGGCCAGGAGTCCTTCCTCGCGGTATTGCGCCATTCGAAACCGTTCGCGCAGCTCGACACCAAGATTGCCCGCGCCCGTGCGCAGGACGAACCCGTCCTCTATGCGCACGTGCTACCCGGCCTCGACGTGCTTCTGTGCAGCGTGCGCGGCGCACAGCCGCCCTATCCGGCCATCGCCGAACTGCGCAAGCGCTGCCTCGAATCGATCGCCAACGCACTCGAACAGCCGCTCGACGGCCTCGAGAACGGCGGGTACTGGTACGAGGCGAACGGCTTCGGCTTCCTCGTGTTCGCGAGCCGCGCCCGCGCGCGTATCCTGCCCGAATTTGGTGCAGGCACGAAAGCGAGCCTGCGTGGCGGGCTCGGACGCCAGAACGCCGGCGACACGACACCGCGCTCCCTCGGCTGAACCGACACCGACACGATGGGCCGCCTCCGGGCGGCCCATCGGCCATTCAGGCCTCCCGCTTCAGCGTCGCGGCGCGCTCACTGCGCCGTCCCGCGCCCGTTGCCGGGCCGGACGATGTCGATGAACGCGGCGAAATCGGCGCCGGCAAGCCCCTGCGCGGCGCCCAGGCGCAGCACCTGCTGCACCGTGGCCGATACGGGCATCACCGCGCCCGTGTCGCGCGCGGCGTCGGCGATCGCATCGACATCCTTCTGGAACGTGCTGAGCGCGCCGATCGGCGCGTGACCGCCTGACGTCATGCGCGGCACGAAGGTCTGCAGCAGCACCGAATCGGCCCAGCCGCCCGCCAGCGCGTCGGCCAGACGCGCGGCGTCGATGCCGCTCGCCTGGGCCAGGCCGACGGCTTCCGCGATCGCGGTCACCGTCGCGGTGACGATCGCCTGGTTGCACAGCTTCGCGGTCTGGCCCGCGCCAGCGTCGCCCATGTGCGTGACGCGCGACGCGTAGGTATCGATCAGCGGTCGCACCGCAGCGAGGTCGGCGGCGCCGCCGCCCGCCATCACCGCAAGCGTGCCGGCCTGCGCGCCGGGCACGCCGCCCGACACCGGCGCATCGATCCAGCCGACGCCGAGCGCGGCGGCACGCGCCGCGTAGTCGCGCGTCGCGGCAGGCGGAATGCTCGAGTGATCGACGATGCGCTTCAGCCGGCGTGCATGCGCATCGCCGGCAAACAGCCCGTGCTCGCCGAACGCGACGTCGCCGACCGCACGGCCGTCGAGCACGCACACGAACACCGTGTCGACGCGCTCGGCCAGTTCGCGCGGCGTGTCGACCACCTGCGCACCGTCCTTTTCAAGCGCCTCGGCCTTGCCGCGCGTGCGGTTCCATACGCTGACCCGGTGGCCCGCCGCCAGCAAATGCCGAATCATCGGCGCGCCCATCAATCCCGGTCCGCAAAATCCGACTTCCACGATCTTCCTCGTCTCCAATTGAGGTTGCACTTGCCGCCCATCATACCTATCACTCAAGAAGCCGGACACGCGCGGCGCCGCTTCGGGCCCGCCGCTTGCGCCGGCCGCACACACACCGACATCCCAGGGAGCGCATCATGAGCGACCACGTCTACAAGCTGATCGAACTGACCGGTTCGTCGCGGCAATCGTGCGACGACGCCATCCGCAACGCGATCTCGAAAGCCGGCAAGACGCTGCACAACCTGCACTGGTTCCAGGTGACCGAAACGCGCGGCCACATCGAAGGCGACCAAGTCATCCACTGGCAGGTCACGCTGAAAGTCGGCATGCGCATCGACGACTGACGCACGCGTGTCACGCGCGGTGCCCTGACCACCGGATGCGTGCAATGCGCATCCGCGCGGTACCGCGCACGCCCGCATTCCGCCCCCTTCACCCGCTCCCCGTTCGGCCCTCTTCAGTCCGCTTGGCGAGGCCCGGCGACGGGTGTCTGCGGGTATCCATCTCTTGACGCTGACTTTAGTTCATATTAAAAACCATATACCCACCTCCCCCATCGATCAGCCCAGCCATATAAACCGGAGAAATCATGAGTCAGCAACGCGAGGCGATCGACACGTACCTCTTGCGCGTCTTGCACACCTTGTTGATGGAGCGCAGCGTCACGCGCGCGGCCGTCAAACTGAACCAGTCGCAACCGGCGATCAGCGCCGCGCTGCGGCGCCTGCGCGACATCACCGGCGACCCGCTGCTGGTGCGCGGCAAGTCCGGCATGGTCCCGACCGAATACGGGCTGCGCCTGCTCGAGCCGGTGCAGAACGCACTGCGTGAAATCGAGCGCATCAAGTTCCAGCAGCACAATTTCGACCCGGCCACGTCGATCCGCTGCTACCGGATCGGCTGCCCCGACTACCTGAACGTGCTGTTCGTGCCGACCGTCGTCGAACGCTTCCGCCAGGCGGCGCCGAACGCGACGCTCGAGTTCCATTCGCTCGGCCCCGCGTTCGATTACGAGCTCGCGCTGGAAGACGGCAAGCTCGACATCGTCGTCGGCAACTGGCCCGAGCCGCCCGAGCAGCTGCACCTGTCGAACCTGTTCGTCGACGAAATCGTCTGCCTGATGAGCAACACGCACCCGTTCGCGAAGCGCGGCGGGCTCACGCTCGACCAGTACCTGAACGCGCCGCATCTCGCGCCGACGCCGTACTCGGTCGGCCAGCGCGGCGCGATCGACGTGCATCTCGCACGCGAACGGCTCAAGCGTCACGTGGTCGTCACGCTGCCGTACTTCAACCTCGCACCGTACGTGCTGGTGAAGTCCGACCTGATCTTCACGACGACGCGCCTGTTCGCCGATCACTACGCGAAGTTCCTGCCGCTGTCGGTCGTGCCGGCACCGCTCGACTTCCCGCCGATGCAGTATTACCAGCTGTGGCACGAACGCTGCCACTACTCCGACGAAGTGCGCTGGCTGCGCAGCCTCGTCGCCGAAGCGACCCGCACGCTGATCGAGGCGTAAGCGCATGCGACGCGCGCGCCGGCCACGCCGTTGCGGGGTGGGCCGGGGTGACGCGCGGCGCGGCCCTTGGCGGCTTCTCAGCCTCAGCCTCAGCCTCAGCCTCAGCCTCAGCCTCAGCCTCAGCCTCAGCCTCAGCCCCAGCTTCAGCCTCAGCCGTAGCCACGGCCGCGCGCCCGATCCGCGGCGTGCGGGCGCGCGGCCTTCACCTCACGTCGACGAGGTCAGCGCGACGCCTCCACGAGTGCCTGCGCCAGCGCGTTGTGGCGCTCGATGACGGGCGGCAGGTCGATCGTCGCGAGCCGCCCTTCCCGCACCACCACCTTCCCGTTCACCACCGTGTACGCCGTCTGCGATGGCGCGCAGAACACGAGCGCCGCGACCGGATCGTGCAGCGCGCCCGCGAACAGCGGCTGGCGCAGGTCGAACGCGGCGAAGTCCGCGGCCATGCCGGGCTTCAGCGCGCCGATGTCGTCGCGGTTCAGCACCTTCGCGCCGCCCAGCGTCGCGATCTCGAGCGCTTCGCGCGCGGTCATCGCATCGGGCCCGAAACCGACCCGCTGCAGCAGCAGCGCCTGCCGCACTTCCGCGACCATCTGCGCGCCGTCGTTCGACGCGGAACCGTCGACACCGAGGCCGACCGGCACGCCCGCCAGACGCATCTTCCGCACCGGCGCGATGCCCGACGCGAGCCGCATGTTCGAACACGGACAGTGCGCGACGCCGGTGCCGGTGCGCGCGAACAGGCCGATCCCCGCATCGTCGAGCTGCACGCAGTGCGCGTGCCACACGTCGTGGCCGACCCAGCCGAGATCTTCCGCGTATTCGGCAGGCGTCATCCCGAACTTCTCGCGGCTGTACGCGATGTCGTTGACGTTCTCGGCCAGGTGCGTGTGGAGCGACACGCCGTAGTCGCGCGCCAGCACGGCCGCGTCGCGCATCAGGCCGCGGCTCACCGAGAACGGCGAGCACGGCGCGACGACCACCCGCAGCATCGCGTAGCGGCCTTCGTCGTGATAGGTCTCGATCAGGCGCTGCGCATCGCGCAGGATGTCGGGCTCGCGCTCGACGACCGAATCGGGCGGCAGCCCGCCGTCGCGCTGGCCGACGCTCATCGCGCCGCGGCTCGCGTGAAAGCGCATGCCGATCCGCTGCGCGGCGCCGATGCTGTCGTCGAGCCGGCTGCCGTTCGGATAGATGTACAGATGGTCGCTCGACGTCGTGCAGCCCGACTGCAACAGCTCGGCCATCGCGGTCAGCGTCGACACCTCGATCATCTCGGGCGTCAGGTGCGCCCAGATCCGGTACAGGTTCGTGAGCCAGCCGAACAGCTCCGCGTTCTGCGCGGCCGGCACCGCGCGCGTGAGGCTCTGGTACATGTGATGGTGCGTGTTCACGAGCCCCGGGATCACGAGGTGGCCGCGCAGGTCGAGCACTTCGTCCGCAGTATCGGGCAACTCGGCGCTCGGGCCGACCGCGACGATCCGGTTGTCTTCGATATAGAGCCCCGCGTCGCGCAGTTCGCGGCGCGTGTCGTCCATGGTCACGAGCACGTCGGCGTGCTTGACCAGCAGGGTCGTCGGGCGGGATGAGGATGGGTGCGGCGCGCGTGCGTGCGCGCCGGGGTGTTGCTCGGGATTCATGCGTTCTCCGCGTCGGTCAGCCCTTTCGGGCGGTCGCAAAGCCGTTCGAACGCTGATTCGCGGCACGCCCCGGTGCCTGCGTCCGTTCGAACGCCCTGGCCCGGTTACCCGGCGTGCTCGCCGTCTTCGGGGTGCGCCCCGGCCGCCGGGCCGACGCGCACGGCGGGAGGATCGCCGATGCGCGCGCGCCGCACAATGCGCGACGCCGAATACTGCGCTTCACGGTTTCGATATGGTACGCGCGTGGGCCGTGCAGCGGCCCGCCGGGCGCGGCGCGGCGGGTTTTTTCCCGCCGTCGACAGCGGTTCATGCGCGGCGCATTATCTTTGATATCGCGCCCGTATTTGCGCGGGGAACCTTTTTACAATGCCTGCACGGCGCTCGCTTCAATCTCGCCGACGGGTATGTAGCCACGTGACGTGGAGCCTCGATCCGCCGCACAGTCATGGATCGAGTCGCCGCCGAACCTCGCATTCACACAAGGACAATTGCGAATGGGAAAGCTCACTACCCACGTACTCGATACGGCGCACGGCCGTCCCGGCGCCGCCATCAAGGTGGACCTCTACGCGCTGGACGGCGAATCGCGCCGCGCGATCAAGACCGTGCTGACCAATAGCGACGGCCGCTGCGACGAACCCCTGCTCGAAGGTGCCGCGCTCGCCGCCGGCGAATACGAACTCGTGTTCCATGCCGGCGACTACTTCGCGTCGCTCGGCGTGAAGGTGCCCGAACCGCGCTTCGTCGACCGCGTCGTGCTGCGCTTCGGCATCGCCGACACCGCATCGCACTACCACGTGCCGCTGCTCGTGTCGCCGTGGTCGTACAGCACCTATCGCGGCAGCTGACACACGCATCGGCGCCCGCATCAAAGACAACGATCTGAGTCTGGAGGAGTTTCATGGAAGGCTTCATCACCGACTGGCTGAACCTCGCGCTGCGATGGCTGCACGTCATCGTCGCCATTGCGTGGATCGGCGAGTCCTTCTATTTCGTCGCGCTCGACAACAGCCTGAAACCGCCGACCGACGCGAACCAGCGCAAGCGCGGCGTGTTCGGCGAACTGTGGCACGTCCACGGCGGCGGTTTCTACAACATGCAGAAGTACACGGTCGCCCCGCCGGAAATGCCGGATGACCTGCACTGGTCGAAGTGGCCGTCGTACACGACCTGGCTGTCGGGCTTCTCGCTGTTCTTCGTGCTGTACCTGCTCGCGCCGAACACCTACCTGATCGACAAGAGCGTGCTCGACATGGGCCCGGTGGTCGCCGTCGCGTCCGCGCTCGGCTTCCTCGCGGCCGGCTGGATCGTCTACGACACGCTGTGCCGCATCCTCGGCACCAACGATCGCGTGCTGGGCATCTGTGTCGGCCTCTACGTCGTCGTCGCCGCGTACCTCGCGTGCCACATCTTCTCGGGCCGTGCGGCGTACCTGATCGTCGGCGCGATGCTCGCGACGATCATGTCGGCGAACGTGTTCTTCGTGATCATCCCCGGCCAGCGCAAGATGGTCGACAAGATGCTCAAGGGCGAGGAGCCGAACCCGATCTACGGCAAGCGCGGCAAGCAGCGCTCGGTGCACAACACGTACTTCACGCTGCCGGTCGTGTTCGCGATGCTGTCGAACCACTATGCGATGACGTACACGAACAAGTTCAACTGGGTCGTGCTCGTGCTCATCATGCTGGCCGGCGCGCTGATCCGTCAGTTCTTCGTGATGCGTCACCGCGGCAAGCAGCTGTGGTACCTGCCGATCGGCGGCGTCGCGCTGCTGTCGGGCGCGCTGGTGTGGACGATGCCAAAGCCGGTCGCACCGGAAGCACAAGCGGCGAACGCACCGAAGATCGTGATCAACGACATCATGCCGATCCTGCAGCAGCGCTGCGTCGAGTGCCACTCGGCCAAGCCGACGCTGATGGGCAGCGCGCCCGCCGGCGTGATGTTCGACACGCCGGACGAAGTGTCGAAGAACGCGCAACGCATCTACGAACAGGCCGTGCGCCTGAAGGCGATGCCGATCGGCAACGTCACGCACATGACCGACGACGAGCGCGTGAAGCTCGCCGCCTGGTTCGAGGGTGGCGCGGTCAAGTAAGCCACGGTGCGCCGGCTATCAATTGCCGGCGCGATCCTCTCCGTTCGCGGGCCCGGCAACGGGCCCGTTTTTTTGCGTGCGCGGAATGCGCGTCGTACGCTAGCCGCGCATCGCGTCGCGCTGCAGCGCGACGAGCGCATCGAGCGCGCGCGGGCCGTCGTCGAACGGCACGAAGATGTGATCGTGATACGCGGCGGCCATCACGTTGCAGCTGATGCCGGCCTCACCCAATGCCCGCGCGAACGCGGCCGTCAGGCCGACCGCGGCAAGATCCGAATGCACGGTCAGCGTGATCCATGCGGCGCGGAACAGCACGGGCCAGCCGCGACGCGCGGCCGTCGCCTCGTCGACCACGACCGTCACGCCTTCCGCTTCGCGAAAGATCGCGATCGTTTCGGATAACGATATTTCCGTAGCGGCCGGCAGTGCGACGAATGCGAACGCACCGCGATGCAGTTCGGGCTGCAGCGTGCGCAGCAGTATCGTGAGGTCGTTTTCAGGTTGGCTCATCGGGGGAACGCGTCCGGAACCGGACGTCGGGCGGTGGCGATGCGGGCACGATAGCACGCGACCGGCCGCCTCGACGCCCCCGCAACGTCACATCCGCGTCAGCGCAACGTCGTCCGCGAGCCGGTCCGCGCGACGCGACGATGCACGGCACGGCTCGGCTCGGCGACACGCCCCGATGCGACGCCGTTCGTCGCGCTGCCGCATCGTGCGTACGAGCACGCACGGCTCGTCGCGCCATGACGCGCGCGGCGCGCATAAAAAAACCCGCGCAGGTCGCGCGGGTTGCTTCGACAGGCGGGGCCGAACTGCCGCTCAGGCCGTCACAGCGTCCAGCGCGTCCTCGGTGAGCCACAGCGATTCCGGCAGGTCCTGCTCGTTCAGGTTCAGCCCGTCACCGCCGCGATCGACGACGATGAAGTCGCTGACGCCGCCCAGCGCGATCAGCGGGTGATGCCACACGCCCTTCGCATAATTGACGCCCTGCCAGCCGCTCGTCACGAACGCGCGGATCTTCGACGGATCGAGATCGCCGGCCGGCGCGACGACGACGAGATACGGCTGGTCGTTCAGCGGCACGAACGCCTGGCTGCCGAGCGGATGGCGCTCGAGCATCTTCACCTCGAACGGCAGCGTGCGCGGCTGGCCGCGGAACAGGTTAACGAGCGTGCGGCCGTCTTCGTCGCTCACGTCGACCTTCGCAAGATCGTGAAAGCGGATCGTCGTGCCGAGATTGATCGGAATCTGCTTCGCGCCTTCGGTTTCGATCACGTCGCCGAACGCCGCGAAAGCTTCCTTGGTCAGCGGTTCGATTGCGAGCGTCTTCATTTGTCGAGCGTCCCCCACAGACGCAGGCGCGATACGCCGCCGTCCGGAATGATGTTCAGGCGCACGTGGGTCACCGGGCCCAGCGATGCGATCTCGTGTTCGAAATAGTGCTGCTTGTCCATCTGCAGCTTCTGTTCGCCGAGCAGCACCGGCCAGAACATCGACTGCGTGATCAGCGAGCTGTCGGTGCCGCCCGACACGTACGCGGCCTGGATCGAGCAGCGGTCCGGATAGTTGCCCTTGAAGAACGCGGTGTCGACTTCGATCTTGCGGATCACGCCCGGCTGCGCGAGCGCGATGATCGCCCAGTCGTTGCCCGGCTCGCGGCGACGGCGGGTTTCCCAGCCGTCGCCCATGTTCACGCCGCGGCCCGGCAGCAGCAGGTTCGACGCGACGCCGAAGTGCTGGTTGTTCGCCGCCACCACGTAGCCGCCGTTCTCCATCGCCGCGAGGTCGAACTGCTCGGTCGCGCTGGCGCCGGCCCAGTCGAGCTGCGGCTGGCCGTACACGCGCAGGCGCGCGATGCCGCCGTCCGGATAGATGTTCACGCGCAGGTGCGTGAACGCGCGCGCGTCGCTCGCCGCGACGTAGTGGTGGCTGTTGCCTTGCAGCGTCGTCGACGGCACGATCTCGACCCATTCGGTCGCGTGCGTCGGCGCGCCGTCGGCCACGTACGCGGCCTCGATCGACGCGGCCGGCGGGAAGTTGCCGGTGAAGTGGCTCGTGTCGATGTCGAAGCCCTTGATCACGCCCGGACGCGCGAGCTTGACGATGCACCAGTCGTAGCCCGTCGTGCGCTTGCGGCGCGTCTCCCAGCCGTCCATCCACTTGCCGTGGTCGTCGTACTTGCCGGGAATGAAAACGGCCGGCTCGGGGTTCAGCATCCGCTCCTTCGGCGCGAAGAAGTCGTCGCTGGCCTCGAGCGCCTGCGCACCGAGACGCGGGTCGGCGAGGTTCACGTAGCGCCGCGTGAAGTCGGGTGCGTCGGGATCGAGAAGCGGAACAGCCATGATGTTTCCTTGTTTCAGTGATGCGATCAGGCCGCTGCGACGCAGCAGGCCGTCGTGAGGTGTCAGGCGTCGATCAGGTCGTCGAGGCGGAAACGCGCGATCCGGTAGATCTGGTCGAGGCTCGCGCGCAGTTCCTCGGTGCGCGAATGATTCACGCGCGACTCGAAGTTCGCGATGATGCCGTGCCGGTCATAGCCGCGCACCGCGAGGATGAACGGGAAACCGAACTTCTCGCGATACGTGCGGTTCAGCGTCAGCAGCTTGTCGAACTCTTCCTGCGTGCACTGGTCGAGACCCGCGCCGCTCTGCTCGCGCGTCGACTCGGCCGTCAGCTCACCGCGCACGGCGGCCTTGCCGGCCAGCTCCGGGTGGGCATTGATCAGTGCGAGCTGGCGGACTTCGCCGCCCGTCTCCACCGCGTTCGACATCGTCTCGTGCAGCGCGTCGATGCTCGCGAACGGCCGCTTGCCCGCCGCGACCTCGGCCACCCACGGCGAATGTTCGAAGATCCCCGACAGCGCCGCGACGAATGCGCTCGGCGCCATCGTGTTCAGTTGCTCCAACGTGTAACGCATCGCCTTCATGCTTTCCCTTCGTTTCGATGACTGGGCTGGTACGGATGATGTTCGCGCCAATGACGCGCGATATCGACACGCCGCGTCACCCATACGCGATCGTGCTTCTCGATGTGATCGAGGAAACGCTGCAGCCCGCGGAAACGCCCCGGCCGGCCGAGCAGCCGGCAGTGCATGCCGATCGACAGCATCTTCGGCGCGTCGTCGCCCTCCGCGTACAGCACGTCGAACGCGTCACGCAGGTACTCGAAGAAGTGGTCGCCGGTGTTGAAGCCCTGCGGCGTCGCGAAGCGCATGTCGTTCGTATCGAGCGTGTACGGAACGATCAGCTGCGGCGACGTGCTGCCGCCCGACACCTCGACATCCATCCAGAACGGCAGGTCGTCGCCGTAGTTGTCGGAGTCGTACAGGAAGCCACCGTATTCCGCGACGAGGCGGTGCGTGTTCGGGCTGTCGCGGCCGGTGTACCAGCCGAGCGGACGCTCGCCCGTCACGCGCTCGATCGCTTCCATCCCGAGGCGCATGTGCTCGGCCTCGAGCTCGGGCGTCATGCTCTGGTAGTGGATCCAGCGCCAGCCGTGGCACGCGATCTCATGGCCGAGCTCGACGAAGGCACGCGCGAGTTCCGGATGACGCTCGATCGCCATGCCGACGCCGAACACCGTCAGCGGCAGCCCGCGCTTCTCGAATTCGCGCAGAATGCGCCACACGCCCGCACGCGAACCGTACTCGTAGATCGACTCCATGCTCATGTGGCGGTCCGGATAGGCGGCCGCGCCGACGATTTCGGACAGGAACTGCTCGGAGCCCGGATCGCCGTGCAGCACGCAATTCTCGCCGCCCTCCTCGTAGTTCAGGACGAATTGCACGGCGACGCGGGCGCGCCCGGGCCAGTTCGCCTGCACGGGATGGCGGCCGTAGCCGATCAGGTCGCGAGGATAGTTGGGATCGAGTGACATGGGTTCGAAGTGCCGCGAAAGCGTGCTGAAATAATGGGTTCGCATCGACCCGCGCGGGTGCCGGAGGCCGGCCGCACGGGCCGATGCGATGACGGCCCAGTGTAGCGAAAAGGTTCATACGCGCCCATACAGCGGCGCAGATAGTGCAGGTCAGACGGCGTGTATGTGCGGTTGCGGCAAAGTCGGGACCGGTTCCGGTGCGGCGCTTCCGCTGCGCGCCCCGGCGGCGGCCGGCGTGGCCGACGAGGCGCCCTCCGGCGGGCTGAAATGCGCGAATTCGCCGTCGTAGCGCTTCGGCAGCGGCCGCGCATAGTCGCCGCGCTTCGCGGTCGCGAGGCGCAGCGCGACGAGCGCCTCGGCCCACTTGACGGCTGCTGTGACACCTTCCACGACCGGCGCGCCGATCTGCTGCTCGATCTCGTGCGCGAATTCGGCCATCCCGGCACAGCCGAGGACGATCGCGTCGGCACCGTCCTCGTCGAGCGCGCGCCGGCATTCGTCGACGATGATCCGCCGCGCGGCCGAACCGGGCCGGTCGAGCTCGAGCACCGCGACGTCGGTCGCCCGCACGTTGCGGCAGAACCGCTTCATCCCGTAGCGCTCGGCGAGATGCCATGCCATCCCGCAAGTGCGCGCGAGCGTCGTGACGACCGAGAAGCCCGGCGCGAGCACGCTCGCCGCGTGCATCGCCGCCTCGGCGATCCCGATCACCGGCCCGCGCGCGAGTTCGCGCGCCGCATACAGCCCCGGATCGCCGAAACACGCGATCACGTACGCATCGCAGCCGTCACGCTCGCCCTGCGCGATCTCGGCGAGCAGCCCGGGCGTCGCGAGCGCTTCGTCGTAATAGCCTTCGATCGACGGCGGCCCCATCGGCGGGCTCACCGCGACGATCTCGGTGCCTGCCGCCGCGACTTCGCGCGCGCAGCGGCCCATCGCGTCGGTCATCCGCTGCGTCGTGTTCGGATTGATCAGCTTGATCTTCATCGCGCGCTCCTCAGGCCTTCGTGCTCGCGAGCAGCCGGTAGAACACGAAGCCGAGCCCCGCGCCGATGAACCACGAGAAGTTCGCGGCGGCCTGCCAGCCCGGCACCATCACGCAGACGACGGCGATCACCGCGGCCGGCAGCAGCGCGGCGAGCGCGCGGCGGTTCACGCCGCCGGTGTACCAGTAGGTGCCGCGCTCCGACATCGTGTACAAGTCGTCGCGCACGAGCCGGCCGCGCTTGACGAGGTAGAAGTCGGCGATCAGCACGCCGTACAACGGGCCGATGAACGCGCCGAGCACGTCGAGCGTGTAGTGGATCACGGCCGGGTTGTTGAACAGGTTCCACGGCGTGATGAAGATCGACGCGACGGCCGCGAGCATCCCGCCCGCGCGCCAGCTGATCAGCCGCGGCGCGACGTTCGAGAAGTCGAACGCGGGCGACACGAAGTTCGCGACGATGTTGATGCCGATCGTCGCGATCGTGAAGGTCAGCGCGCCGAGGATCACCGCGGTCGGATGGTCGATGCGGCCGACCGTCTCGACGGGGTCGGTGATCAGTTCGCCGAACACCGGCAGCGTCGCGGCGGTGGTGATCACCGTGACGAGCGAGAACGCGAGGAAGTTGACCGGCAGCCCCCAGAAGTTGCCGCGCTTCACGTCGCCGAACGAGCGGCAATAGCGCGAGAAGTCGCCGAAATTGAGCATCGGCCCGGAGAAGTACGACACGACGAGCGACACGGCCGTGATCATCACCGGAATCACTTCCGCGCCGTGATACTTGACGCCGCCGAGGTTGAGGCCGATGTTGCGCCAGCCCGCGCGCCACACCATGTAGCCGGCCAGGATGAACATCACGACGTAGACGGCCGGGCCCGCGAAGTCGATGAACTTCTTGATCGTCTCCATCCCGTTCCAGAACACGAGCGCCTGCAGCACCCACAGCAGCATGAAGCCGGCCCAGCCGACCGCCGACAGCCCGAGGAAGCCGTAGCGGTGGACGTCCGCGTACGGCAGCCATTGCGGAAAGAACTTCAGCACGACGATCACGAGTGCGCTGGACGCGAGATAGGTCTGGATGCCGTACCACGCGATCGCGATCAGCCCGCGGATCACGGCCGGTACGTTCGCGCCGAGCACCCCGAAGGTCGCGCGGCACGCGACCGGATACGGCACGCCGATCTGCTGGCTCGGCCGCGCGATGAGGTTGCACAGCCGATTCACGATCGTGATGCCGACGATCAGCGCGATCAGCACCTGCCAGCTCGTCAGCCCGAGCGCGAACAGGCTGCCCGCGAACACGTAGCCGCCGACGCTGTGCACGTCCGACATCCAGAACGCGAAGATGTTATATGAGCCCCACGTCTGATTCTTTAGTGGTGCCAAATCTTCGTTGTACAAACGTTCGCTGTAACCGTCCGGCAACACGGGGCCGCCGCCCTCGCCGCCTTCTTCCGCCGGATACGCACTGTCGTGCGCCACACTGAACTGAGCCATGACTTCTCCTTGACGCGGCCTGGCAGCCGCTCCACCGTCATCGATATCGCTCCGGATCGTCGTCCGGAGTCGGACTGGCGGCCGGCGGCGCGAACCGCCGGCCTGCATTGCTCTCGTCGTGTGGCGCGCGGCCGGGTTCGCGTCGCCGCTCAGGCGCCGCCGAACACTTCGCGCAAATCGACCTGCCCTTGCGCGGGCCGGTCCAGCATCTTCAGTTCGACATGCTGCAGGTGGTGCGCCATCAGCGTCACCGCCCGCTTCGAATCGCCCGCTTCCAGCGCGGTCAGGATCTCGTCATGGTCGTCGCACGAGCACGGGCTGCGCCCGTGCGATTCGTACAGCGCCGACATCAGCGTCGAGCGTGCGACGAGCCCGTCGAGGCACTCGCAGAGCGTCGCGTTGCCCGTCAGCGCCGCGAGCGCCGTATGGAATTCGCCCGACAGGCGGATCCACGCCGCGAAGTCGTGCCGCTCGAACGCCTTGCGTTCCTTGTCGATCAGCGCGGCGACGCCCTTCAACCGCTTCGCGCCCGGCCCCGTCGCGAGCCGCTCGACGACGGCCAGCTCGATGATCCGGCGCATCTCGAACACCTCGTGCACATCCTGCAGCGTCGGGCTCGCGACGAACGCACCGCGGTTCGGCTCGAGATCGACCAGCTTGTCGGCGGCGAGCTGCGAAAGTGCCTGGCGGATCGTCCCGCGCTTCACGCCGAACACGTCGCAGAGCTGCGCCTCCGTCAGCTTCGCGCCGGGCGCGAGCCGATGCTCGAGGATCGCGGTGCGGATCCGCTCGGCGATCGCTTCGGGACCGGCGGCGCCGGACGGATGGGTAGCGGAGTCGTTCATGTTCTGCATCGTGTGATGGTCCTCATCCTAGGACGGACATAAAGATTGTCAACAATTCTTTTCGGAGAATGCGCACAACCGGTGTGCATCGGCCTGTGCCAGAGCGGTGCGCTGTGCCCGATATCCAGGCACGACAAGCCTCTCGCGTTTGCCCATGGCGGCTCACGGTGTATACCCTCTCCGCCATTTTGTTGACAAAAATGGTGCGTGCCACGACACCAACCCGATCGGCGACGATGAAAATTTCCGACCGTTAGTTGCACATTTACTTTAAAGAAAAAGGCGGGAAACCCCGCCTTTCGATGGCCCCTGCCGGCCTCAGCCGAGATGCGGATAGTCCGACAGCGTGAGCCGGAAACCGTGCGCATTCGCGACGAGCTGCGCCTGCGCGCCGAACGGCAGCGTCAGCAGGTCGGGCACGTGACCGAACTGCAGCCCAGTGACGACCGGAATGCCGATCACCGCGCGCATCTGGTCGATCATCGCCTGCATGTCGTAGCCGTTGTCGTACTCGAACGGCCGCGCGCCCGTGAACTGGCCGAGCACGAGCGCCTGCTGGCGCGCGAGCAGCCCCGACAGGTGCAGCTGGTAGATCATCCGTTCGATCCGGAACGGCTGCTCGTTCACGTCCTCGATGAACAGGATGCCGCCCTCGATGTCGGGCATGTACGGCGTGCCGACGAGCGACGTGAGGATCGCGAGGTTGCCGCCCCACAGCGTCCCCGTCACGTTCACGGTCTGCACTTGCGGCGCCTCGGTGACGATCGTCGTGGTCGGCTGCGACAGCGTCCGCCAGAAGTGCTGCATCGTGAAATCGCTCGGCGTTTCCGCGCCGAAGTCGGCCGACAGCATCGGGCCGCCGAAGGTCTTGATGCGCGCCTTCGCGTACAGCGCGAGCTGGATCGCGGTGAAGTCGCTGTGGCCCACGAGCGCGATCGGCTGGTCGCGCAGCCGACGCTCGAGCCCGCGATAGTCGAGCCCGTGCAGGATGCGCGCGGCGCCGTAGCCGCCGCGCACCGCGAGCGCGATATCCGGCAGCGCGCGCTCCGGATCCGCGAGACGGTTCAGGTCGCCGGCCCGCTCGCCGTCGGTGCCGCCGAAGCGCTGAAAGCGACGCTGCGTCGCCTCGATGTTCTCGATGCGCTGCTGCGCGCCGCTCAAGCGCTCGAGCGCGCGGTTGATCGCATCGGGGTCGTGCGGATAACCGGACGGCGCCAGCAGGCGGATGGTGTAGGACGCGGCGGGCTGGAAGGACATGGCGAAAGATATCGGGATCGTCAAACCTGCTTAGAGGGTCCGAACCGTCTCCGGTTCACGGAACTGCGCGGCCCGCCCGCTCCGGGCGACGGGCACTGGCACGGCGGGCGCGCTATGACGCGCCGGATGCGGCGTCGCGGGCGAGCCGTGCTTCCCGCAGCGCGCGACGGCGCTCCGCGAAGAACGATTTCAGCGCGGCGCCGCACTCGTCGGCGAGCACGCCGCCGGTCACGTCGGTATGGTGATTGAGCTGCGGATTCGCGAACGCGTCGATCACGCTGCCGCACGCGCCCGTCTTCGGGTCGGCGGCGCCGTAGACGACCCGCGCGATGCGCGCGTGCATGATCGCGCCCGCGCACATCAGGCACGGCTCGAGCGTCACGTACAGCTCGCAGCCGGGCATTCGGTAATTCTGCAGATGCTGCGCGGCCATGCGCAGCGCGGCCATTTCCGCGTGGGCCGACGGGTCGTGCCCGCCGATCGGATGGTTGAAGCCGCGTGCGATCACTTCGTCGCCGCGCACGAGCACCGCGCCGACCGGCACTTCGCCGGCCGCGCGCGCCTCTTCGGCGGCAGCCTGCGCGAGCCGCATGAAATGCAGGTCGCGCGCCGACACCGGCGCGGCTTCGGGAACGGGAGCATCGGGAACGACAGCCGGTCCGGCTGCCGCGTCGGGCAGCGCGTTGGCGCTCACATCGGCCCCGCTTCGGCGGGCGCGTCGTCGAGCCCGCGCTCGCACAGACGTTCCGCGATGCGCCGGCAATAGTCGCGCGGCATCACCATCGGGCCGCCGCGCAGCGATTCGAGCGCCATGTCGAGGGCGAGGATCTTCGCCTGCAGCCGGCAGCGCGCGGCGCGGTCGCTGACCGCCTGCAGTTCGTCCTGCAGGTTGCGCAGCGCGCGCAGTTGCTCGACGGCCGGCGGCACGAAGCCCGCATTCTTCAGGATACGGTTGGCCACCCGCACCTCCTCGGGTACGAGCAGGTCGTCATCCAGCGCCTGCGGCGCGCCGGTACCCGGCAAATCGTCGAACTCGCCCCGCGCGGCGGCGGCGGCAATGCGTTGTTCGACCAGTGCGTCAAGCAATCTCATCAGTCAATCGGAACAAATGCGGCAGCCGAATTCTAGCAGGGTGACGTGCGTATGACAGGCCCTTCGAACGCATGCTCGATATTGTGTTTTTTAGGGGCCGAATCGGCGCGCATGCGTGCCGATCGCCGCGACTTGCCGCTGTGCTGCGCCGCAGCAGGCTCCGCGCGGATTCGGCGCCGTTTGCGCGGGCCGTGTCGCGCCCTGTTTTTTTATTTTCGCGCGGGTCGCCGCCGCCCCGCTTTTCCGGAATCGGAAAGTCGAAATCAGAAATAGTTGGTTGGGGCGCGCGAGCGCGCTCACTACACTCGAGCCATCTTGTCATAACAAGTTGACCGATGACCCCACCCAACGTCGTGCCGCTGTCGGCGGCGCCGCTCTACGTGCAGATCAAGGACACGCTGCGCACGCGCATCCTCGACGGCACCTATGCACCACACAGCCGGATGCCGTCCGAGCACGAACTCTGCGCGATGTTCGACGTGAGTCGCATCACGGTGCGCCAGGCACTCGGCGACCTGCAGAAGGAAGGCCTGCTGTTCAAGCTGCACGGCAAGGGCACGTTCGTGTCGAAGCCGAAGGCGTTCCAGAACGTGACGTCGCTTCAGGGCTTCGCCGAGGCGATGTCGTCGATGGGCTACGAGATCGTCAACCAGCTGCGCAGCTTTCGCACCGTGAAGGCCGATCGGCACCTCGCGACGAAGCTGAACGTGCCGGAAGGCGCGCCGCTCATCGAGATCCACCGCGTGCGGCTGCTGAACCGCGAGCCGGTGTCGCTCGAGCAGACGTGGGTGCCCGAGGCGCTCGGCAAGCGGCTCGCCGGCGCCGATCTCGCGACCCGCGACATCTTCCTGATCCTCGAGAACGACTGCGGCGTGCCGCTCGGCCACGCCGACGTGTCGATCGACGCGATCCTCGCCGACGATGAAATCGTCGACGCGCTGCGCGTCGAGGAAAGCAGCCCCGTGCTGCGGATCGAGCGCCTGACGCACGACGCGTCGGGCACGCCGATCGACTACGAACACCTGTACTTCCGCGGCGACGCCTTCCAGTACCGGCTGCGCATCGACCGGCAGAAGACCCGCCAACCTGCAAGGAATCCTCAATGAATACCCATGTACTCGAATACGACATCGTCGTGGTCGGCGGCGGCACGGCCGGCCCGATGGCGGCGATCAAGGCGAAGGAGCGCGACCCGTCGCTGCGCGTGCTGCTGCTGGAGAAGGCCAACGTGAAGCGCAGCGGCGCGATCTCGATGGGGATGGACGGGCTGAACAACGCGGTGATCCCGGGCCACGCGACACCCGAGCAGTACACGCGCGAGATCACGATCGCCAACGACGGGATCGTCGATCAGGAAGCCGTGTACGCGTATGCGACGCACAGCTTTGCGACGATCGAGCAGCTCGACCGCTGGGGCGTGAAGTTCGAGAAGGACGGCACCGGTGACTACGCGGTGAAGAAGGTCCACCACATGGGTTCGTACGTGCTGCCGATGCCGGAAGGCCACGACATCAAGAAGGTGCTGTACCGGCAGCTGAAGCGCGCGCGCATCGCGATCACGAACCGGACCGTCGCGACGCGCGTGCTGACCGACGCGCAGGGCCGCGCGAGCGGCGTGCTCGGCTTCGACTGCCGCACGGCCGAGTTCCACGTGATCCGCGCGAAGGCCGTGATCCTGTGCTGCGGCGCGGCCGGCCGGCTCGGCCTGCCGGCGTCCGGCTACCTGATGGGCACCTACGAGAACCCGACCAATGCGGGCGACGGCTACGCGATGGCGTACCACGCGGGCGCGGCGCTCGCGAACCTCGAGTGCTTCCAGATCAATCCGCTGATCAAGGACTACAACGGCCCGGCCTGCGCATACGTGACGGGCCCGCTCGGCGGCTTCACCGCGAACGGCAAGGGCGAGCGCTTCATCGAGTGCGACTACTGGAGCGGCCAGATGATGTGGGAGTTCTACCAGGAACTGCAAAGCGGCAACGGCCCGGTGTTCCTGAAGCTCGACCATCTCGCGGAAGAAACGATCCAGACCATCGAGCAGATCCTGCACACCAACGAGCGGCCGAGCCGCGGCCGCTTTCACGCGGGGCGCGGCACCGACTACCGGCGCCAGATGGTCGAGATGCACATCTCCGAGATCGGCTTCTGCAGCGGCCACAGCGCATCCGGCGTCTACGTGAACGCCCGCGCGGAAACGACCGTGCCGGGGCTCTACGCGGCCGGCGACATGGCGGCGGTCCCGCACAACTACATGCTCGGCGCATTCACCTACGGCTGGTTCGCCGGACAGAACGCGGCCGACTACGTGGCCGGCCGCGCTCACGCGCCGGTGGACGACGAACAGGTCGCCGCCGAACGCGCCCGCGTGCTTGCGCCGCTCACGCGCGAGCGCGGCCTCGCGCCGGCGCAGGTCGAATACAAGCTGCGCCGCATGGTGAACGATTACCTGCAACCGCCGAAGGTGACGCGCAAGATGGAGATCGGGCTGCAACGTTTTGACGGCATTACTGAGGATATCGAAGAAATCAAGGCGAGCCACCCGCATGAACTGATGCGCGCGGCCGAAGTGCGCGCGATCCGCGACTGCGCCGAAATGGCCGCGCGCGCGTCGCTGTTCCGCACCGAGAGCCGCTGGGGGCTGTACCACCATCGCGTCGACTTTCCGCATCGCAACGATGCCGAGTGGTTCTGCCACACGTGGCTGCGCAAGGGTGCCGACGGCACGATGCGCAGCGAGAAACGACCGGTCGAACCCTACGTCGTGCCGCTCGCCGACGACGAACGCAGCGCCTACGCGCACCTGCGCATCCGCGAACCGGCCGCACACGCGGCCGCCCTCTGACTCCGAGGAGCCTTACCGTGCCCCATACCCCGCACGACATCTTCCTGCGCAGCAGCGCGCCCGTGACGATCGACGAGGACCGCTGCATCGCCGACAAGGGCTGCACCGTCTGCGTCGACGTGTGCCCGCTCGACCTGCTCGCAATCGACGTGACCAAGGGCAAGGCCTACATGCAGTTCGACGAATGCTGGTACTGCATGCCGTGCGAACGCGACTGCCCGACCGGCGCGGTCAAGGTCGACATTCCGTACCTGTTGCGCTGACCTGGCGCGCCGCTTCCCCACTACCGGACTCACGACACATGAAACCTGCTTCCGACCATGCCGCGCTCGTCGCGCGCGTTGCCGCACCCGATGCATCGGTGCGCCGGATCGCGCTGCTCGAACTCGCCGATCTCGAGGATCCCGATCTCGTGCCGATCTTCGTAGCCGCGCTGCGCGACGATCCGTCCGCCGACGTGCGCGGCGAAGCCGCGCGTGTGCTCGCCGCCTGGGAGCAGCCCGACGTCGTCGACGCGCTGTGCCGCGCGCTGCTCGATCCGGACGACGACGTGCGCGCGACCGCCGCACACAGCCTGTCCGAACTGAAGGACGTCGCATCCGGCGCCGCGCTGTGCCGCTGGGTCGAGCACGCCGAACCGTTCGTGCGCGGCGCCGTGCTGCGCGCGCTGCGTGAACTGCGCGACCCCGACGCGTTCGCGCCGGCGCTGCGCGCACTCGACGCGCCGGCGTCGGCCGTGCGCGCCGAGGCCGTCGCCGTGCTCGGCTGGCTCAAGGACGCCCGCGCGCTGGCGCCGCTCGCACGCATCGCCACGACCGACACGCATGCGGACGTACGGCGTATCGCGGTCGGCGCGGTCGGATTCGCGGCGTCCGCCGACACGGCCGTCGTCACCGCCTTGCTGGCGGCGCTGCGCGACGCCGAATGGCAGGTCCGCGAGGAAGCGGCCGCGACGCTCGGCAAGCTGCGTGTCGCGGCCGCGCGCGCACCGCTCGTCGCCTCGCTCGACGACGATTACTGGCAAGTGCGCTTGCGTGCGGTGCGCGCACTCGGGCAATTGCGCGACGCCGCCGCGGCGCAGGCCGTCGCCGCGCTGCTGTCGCACGCGATCAGCAACCTGCGCAAGGAGGCCGCGCTCGCGCTCGGCGAACTGCGCGATCCCGCGACGCTGCCCGCGCTGCACGACGCGCTCGACGATCGCGATCCCGAAGTACGCAAGGCCGTGCGGATCGCGATCGCGCAGATCGGGGAAGATGCACGATGACGCCGCCGACCGAGATCCTGCTCGATCATGCGGCCCGCGCATTGACGCTGTGCTGGCCGGACGCCGACACGCAGCACATCGGCTATGCGCACTTGCGCAGCGCTTGCCCATGCGCCGCATGCCGGAAGATCCGACTCGATGGCGGGCAGGTCGACGCGCCACCCGACCTGACGCTGGACGGCGTGGAAGCGGCCGGTTACGGCATCCGCCTGCTGTTCGGCGACGGTCACGCGCGCGGCATCTATCCGTGGCCGTTTCTGGCGGAACTCGGCGCAGACGAGACGGATGCGGGCGTCGCAGCGCCCGACGTGCCCGCATCCGGCCATCCCGCGAACTGACCGTCGGCGAAGCTCGATCTGGCCGTCGACGAGCACGATCGTCCGGTCGGCTTCATGCTGCTCGACGGCAGTCACATGGAAGCACTGTTCGTCGATCCCGCGCACCACGGCGCGGAGTGTCGGGCGGCGGCTGGTCGAAGCGGCCCTCCGACGCCATCCCGACCTGTCGACAGACGTCAACGAGCAGAACGAAGCGGCGGCGGGATTCTACGAACGGCTCGGATTCGAGCGCTGCGGACGATCGGCGCGCGATGGACAAGGGCGCCCTTATCCGCTGATTCACCTTCGTTATCGTAGTGGCGGGCAAGACTGAGCAGGATCGGGACAGCGCGTGACGTCGCCTTGCGCTGCATCGAAAGCCGCGCTTTCCACCGACGCTACAACGGAGCACCCGCCCGCCTTCTGCTCTGCGATACGCGAGCCATCCGTGCAGCACGGGCATCGCGGGCATCGCGGGCATCGCACCGCTACGCGCGTCGGCGTGGCAGCATGCGCTCGGCGACCGCGAACGCACGCTGCATGAAGTGGTTGAACCGCTCGGCATCGCGCCGCAGTCCGGCCTGCTGGCCGCCGATCAGACACAGGTGCGCGATCTGCCCGACGATCTCGGCTTCGCCCGGCATGCGAACCCACCGACGGGACGTCTCGAGCGCGAATGCGAGACGCGTGGCATCGACGCGCTGCTGGAATTCCGCGACCAGCGCGTCCTGCATTGCCCAGGCGCGGATCGCCGCTTCGCGCCCCGGTCGCTTCTCCGCCGCGATGCGCAGGTAGCGCGTCAGCGTGTCGGCCGCGCCGCGGCCGTCCGCCGCGTAGGCGAGCATGCGTGCGGTGTAATCGTCCTCCCACGCGGTCAGCAACGTCCTGACGAAGTCCTCCCGATTCCGGAAGTGGTGATGGAACGAGCCGCGGGTCACGTTCAGCCGTCGTGCGAGACGCTCGGCCGAAATCCCCGCATACCCTTCCCCGTCGAGGGCGTCGAAGCCCGCGGCGATCCAGTCGTTTCGAGTCAGTGTGCGCATCGGTATCGCCATACAGGCTGTGTATGGCGCGGCATGGGCAGATAGGCTGCGAACTCTATCACGGCCGCCACCGCTTCCTGCAACGCGCCACGACTCACGGAGTTCACGTTGAAAGACATCGCTCTCGTCGCATTCGACCAGTTCACCGACATCGACCTGTTCCTGATGTGGGACATCCTCGGCCGCAATACCACGGACTGGCGTGTCCGGATTCTCGGCGCGCAGCCGCTGTTGCGTTCCGCGCATGGTCTGGCCATCCCCGTGCACGGCCCGCTCGAGGAAGCCAATCGCGCCGACGCCGTGCTGTTCTCGAGCGGCAGGCTGGGCATCCCGGCCGCGCTCGCGAGCCCGGATTTCCTGCCGTCGTTCGATCTCGATCCGGCGCGCCAATACATCGGATCGATCTGCGCGGGCGCCTTCGTCCTGGAGCGGCTCGGGCTTTTGCCGGACCGTCGCGCAACGACGCACCCCGACGCGCGACACGGGCTGACGGATCGCGGGCTGCATGTGCCGGACCAGCCGCTCGTGTGCCACGGCAATGTTGCGACGGCGGGCGGCTGCGTGGCGGCGCTCTATCTGACGGGATGGCTCGTGGAATCGATGTTCGATGCGGACAAGCGGCGCGAGACGTTGCTGCCGGTCCTGCCCGCCGGACAACGGGAACTCTACGAGGACATCATCGAATTCAGCATTCGACAAGGACAGGGGCAGACTTCGGGCTCGATCAGGATGATCGATGCCGGCGGTCGTCGGCTGCCCTAGTGCGCGACATGCAGACGCGTCGCTTGTAGTGGCCGGGCTGTCCCGCACCTCGGTGCCCGGACCCGGCATGCAGGCAAGGAAAACACTGCGCGCCGGCGGCCATCGAATCACGGCCGCCAACCGCACCAACGACAACGCCCGGCAGGTTCCCCTGCCGGGCGTTGCGCATCATCCGATGCCGCTATCGGTCATCGAGGCACGCCTCGACGCCGACGCTCACTCCCACTCGATCGTCGCCGGCGGCTTGCCCGAGATGTCGTACACCACGCGGTTGATCCCGCGCACCTCGTTGATGATCCGGTTCGACGCACGGCCGAGCAGCGCGTACGGCAGGTGCGCCCAGTGCGCGGTCATGAAGTCGGTGGTCTGCACCGCGCGCAGCGACGTCACGTAGTCGTACGTGCGGCCATCGCCCATCACGCCGACCGACTTCACCGGCAGGAACACCGCGAACGCCTGGCTCGTCAGGTCGTACCAGGTCTTGCCGACGTCGGCCTCGCCGCACAGGCCCGCTGCCGCGTCCTGCGCGGTGGCGGTCGTGCCGCGCAACTCCTCGATGAAGATCGCATCCGCGCGACGCAGCAGGTCCGCGTATTCGCGCTTCACTTCGCCGAGAATCCGCACGCCGAGGCCCGGGCCCGGGAACGGATGGCGGTACACCATCTCCGGCGGCAGGCCGAGCGCGACGCCGAGTTCGCGCACTTCGTCCTTGAACAGGTCGCGCAGCGGCTCGAGCAGCTTCAGGCCGAGCGTTTCCGGCAGGCCGCCGACGTTGTGGTGGCTCTTGATCGTCGTCGCCTTCTTCGTCTTCGTGCCGCCCGATTCGACCACGTCCGGATAGATCGTGCCCTGCGCGAGCCACTTCGCCTTCGACAGCTTCTTCGCCTCGGCCTGGAACACCTCGACGAACTCGCGGCCGATGATCTTGCGCTTCGCTTCCGGATCGGTCACGCCGGCCAGGTGGCCGAGGAACTGCTCGGATGCGTCGACGTGCACGACCTTCGCATGCAGGCGGCCCTCGAACATGTCGAGCACCATCTTGCCTTCGTTCAGGCGCAGCAGACCGTGGTCGACGAACACGCAGGTCAGCTGGTCGCCGATCGCGCGGTGGATCAGCGCGGCCGCGACGCTCGAATCGACGCCGCCCGACAGGCCGAGAATCACTTCCTCGTCACCGACCTGCTCGCGAATCTTCGCGACGGCTTCCTCGATGTGGTTCTTCATGATCCAGTCGGGCTTCGCGCCGGCGATCTGCAGCACGAAGCGTTCGATGATCTGGCGGCCCTTCACCGTGTGCGTGACTTCCGGGTGGAACTGCACCGCGTAGTAGCCGCGCGCCTCGTCGGCCATGCCGGCGATCGGGCAGCTCGGCGTCGACGCCATCAGCGCGAAGCCCGGCGGCAGCTCGGCAACCTTGTCGCCGTGGCTCATCCAGACCTTCAGCATCCCGTGGCCTTCGTCCGTCTTGAAATCCTCGATGCCGTCGAGCAGGCGCGTATGGCCGTGCGCGCGCATTTCCGCATAGCCGAATTCGCGATGGTCGCTCCACTCGACCTTGCCGCCAAGCTGCACGGCCATCGTCTGCATGCCGTAGCAAATGCCGAGCACCGGCACGCCGAGATCCCACACGGCCTGCGGCGCGCGCAGCTGGTGGTCTTCGTACGTGCTCGCGTGGCTGCCCGACAGGATCACCGCCTTCGGCGCGAACTCGCGGACGAAGTCGTCGGACACGTCGTTCGGGTGGATTTCGCAGTAGACGTGCGCTTCGCGCACGCGGCGCGCGATCAGTTGGGTGACTTGCGAACCGAAGTCGAGAATCAGGATTTTGTCGTGCATGGCTGCGGACGGGATGAAGAGAATAAGAAAAGCAGCGCACGAAGCGCTGCGTCAAAAGCATGGACAGCGGCGTCGGGCGGCAGGCGGCTCGCGCGACGCATCGCCGGTCAATCCTGCAACGGCGGGCGGGCGTCGAATGCGACGCTGCCTGACGCGCGGTCGGATGCGGCCGACGTGGTGGCCGCGGCCGGCGCCGAGGGCGCCGCCGGACGGCTGACGACCGGTTCGACCCGCTGCCGCGGCGCGGAGGCCACCGCTGATTCGGCCGGGCGCTTCGCGTCCCGAGCGTCGGGCGCCTGCGCCCGTTCCACCCTTTCCGCCTTCTCGCGCCGCCGCACGGTCGATGCCAGCCGCACGCCGCCGAGGCCCAGCAAGATCAGCGCGACCCCGGCCATCGCCGACAGCACGCGGCCGGCGGCCGCGAGCGCGGGACCGTTGCCGGTGCCGAACGACCACACGACCGCCAGCACGCCGATCAGCCAGTTCACATGGCCGACCGCACGTGCGACGGGCGCCGTGAGATCACCGTTGAGCGCCGCATGAAACGCGAGCCACGCGAGGCCGAGCAGCGCGATGCCGAACGCCTGGCCGAGCATCGCCGGCTGGATGTTCGCCAGCTGCAGCGCGTTGAACAGCGCCTGCCAGGGCGTCAGCACGAACAGCACGCCGAACGCCAGCAGCAGCACGGCATCGACGATCAGCACGGCTCGCAGCAGCGGTTTCATCGGCGATCAGTCCACGTGGTAGTTCGGTGCTTCCTTCGTGATCTGCACGTCGTGCACGTGCGACTCGCGCATGCCCGCCGCGGTGATCTGGACGAATTCGGCCTTGTCGTGCAGTTCGTCGATCGTGCGGCAACCGCAGTAGCCCATGCTCGCGCGCACGCCGCCGACCAGCTGGAACAGGATCGCGTTGACCGAACCCTTGTACGCGACGCGGCCCTCGATGCCTTCCGGCACGAGCTTGTCGATGTTCGCCGAGTTGTCCTGGAAGTAGCGGTCCGCCGCGCCGTCCTTCATCGCGCCGACCGAACCCATGCCGCGGTACGACTTGTACTGGCGGCCCTGGTACAGGAACACGTCACCCGGCGCCTCTTCGGTACCCGCGAACATGCTGCCCATCATCACCGCGTTCGCGCCGGCCGCGAGGGCCTTCGACACGTCGCCCGAGAAACGCACGCCGCCGTCGGCGATGCACGGCACGCCGGTGCCCTTCAGCGCTTCCGCGACGTTCGCGATCGCGCTGATCTGCGGCACGCCGACGCCCGCGACGATCCGCGTCGTGCAGATCGAGCCCGGGCCGATACCGACCTTGACCGCGTCCGCGCCGTATTCGACGAGCGCCTTCGCGGCGGCAGCCGTCGCGATGTTGCCGCCGATCACCTCGACGTGCGGGAAGTTCTGCTTGACCCAGCGCACGCGCTCGAGCACGCCCTTGCTGTGGCCGTGCGCGGTATCGACGACGATCACGTCGACGCCCGCCTGCACCAGCAGCTCGACGCGCTCTTCGTTGTCCGGGCCGACGCCGACCGCCGCGCCTGCGCGCAGCTTGCCGTGTTCGTCCTTGCACGCATCCGGGTGTTCGGTCTGCTTCGTGATGTCCTTCACGGTCATCAGGCCGCGCAGTTCGAACGCGTCGTTGACGACCAGCACGCGCTCGAGGCGGTGGCTGTGCATCAGCGCCTTCGCTTCGGCGAGCGGCGTGCCTTCCTTGACGGTGACGAGACGCTCGCGCGGCGTCATGATCGACTTGACCGGTTCGTCGAGGCGCGATTCGAAACGCAGGTCGCGGTTCGTGACGATGCCGACGAGCTGCGGGCCTTCGACGACCGGGAAGCCCGAGATGCCATGCTGACGCGACAGCGCGATCACGTCGCGCACCTTCATCTGCGGCGGAACCGTGATCGGGTCGCGCACGACGCCCGATTCGAAACGCTTGACCTTCGCGACTTCGCGAGCCTGCTCGGCCGGCGTGAGGTTCTTGTGGACGATGCCCACACCACCCTGCTGCGCCATCGCGATCGCGAGGCGACCTTCGGTGACCGTGTCCATCGCGGCGGACACGAGCGGCATGTTCAGGGAGATGTTGCGGGTCAGCTTGGTCTTCAGGCTGGTGTCGCGCGGGAGAACGTCGGAAAAGGCGGGAACGAGGAGCACATCATCGAAAGTGAGTGCTTTTTGGATCAGACGCATGGCAAATCCTATGGGCGCAAAAGCGAATTATACGCGAAGCGCTGCGAATTTTCACAACACGAACAACGGGTTAGCCGCCTTCAGGCGCCCGGGGGCCGAATCGTTCGGATCGCCGTTCGGTTCGTTTTCGATCGCCTTTCGTTTCACCCCCGCATCGGCCCATTCGCGCAGCCGGCCGGAATCGGGCCGATCGCCCGCCGTTGCCGCACGACGCCGGACCTGCCGACGGCGCCTGCGCCGGCCCCGTTCGACGCGCACCGGCAGCCCCCCGGGGCGCCGCTAGGCCAGTCCGGCCGCGGCCCACGCGATCATCGCCGCGCCGGCGCCGATCGCCACGCCGCCGACAAGCCGCGCGACGCGAACGCCAGCCGGCGCCAGCCGCTCGGCGGCGACCGCCACGGTCACGACGGCCATCACGCGCAGGTCCATCATGCCGGCCGCCAGTGCGACGGCCGTCAAGTTCCCGCAGCAGGCGCCGCACCGTAGCGCGGTACGCACGCCGTACCGCCACGCGACCGCGGCCCGGGCTGCCGCCCGCGGCGCGCATGCGTCGTCCGGCGCATGCCGGCAGCAAGCGAGCCGGCGCGCCTTCCAGCCGGAAAACTGCAGCACGCCCGCGCCGAGCACGATCGCGCCAGCCGCGAACGGCACCGTGGCGGCGAGCGCGGGCAGCCGCGCGGCGGCCGCCGCCCATGCAGTGCCGACCGGAAACACCAGCGCGCCGAGCGCCATCCACACGGAGAAATACGCGGTGCCCGCGACCGCGACGAACCATGCCGCACGCGCGTCGTCCGCCGCGCCGAGACGTTGCCGACATCGCCAGAGCACCGGCGCCAGCACCGGCAGCATCATCGTCACCGTCATCGCGCCCCACATCCCGGCGAATGCGGCGAACGCGCGCCCAGCCTGCCATCCGCACGGCCTGAGCCACCCGGCCGACAGCGTCCAGCCGCCGGCCATCGGCATGCCGCCCATCGCGTCCATCGATGCGTGCTGCGCGAGCGTCGCCCAGATCGCGGCGGCCCATACCGCGACGAGCGCGGCGCCGAACACCCGCCGGCCGCCGCCCGCGTCAGCAGCAACAGCCCGTTTCGTCGCCGTGCTCATCGCCCGCTCCCGCGGCTCGCCGGGCCGTGCTCAACCGCGTGCATACTCGTCATGACGGCGCCACCACACGCCCGTCTCGTTGCGCCCGAGCGGCGCGCGATCGAGCCACTGGTACATCCCCCACAGCCCGTCGAGCCCGCGCGCGTACGTCGAATACGTGTGATAGACGATGCCGTCCTCGCGCACGAACGCGCTCATCCCCGGCCGGTCGCGCGCGTACGTCGCGGCGTCGGTGCCGCACGTCGCCGCGAACTGGGCGAGCGCGGCGGGCGGCGGGTCCATGTCCATCGCGTGGCCGGCCCGCGCATAGTTGTATTCGACGTCGCCGGCGCGCTGCTGCGCTTCGGTGAACGACACGTTGAAGTCGAAGTTGAACTCGCCGCCGTCCGATGACGCCCACGGAAAGTGCCAGCCCATCCGCTGCCGGTATGCCAGCAGCTTCGCAAGCGGCGCGCGCGACACCGCCGCGAGCGTCACGTCGTGGTTCGCGAGGTGGACCGCGAAACCGTCGAAGCCGTCGGCGAGCGCCGAGCACGACGGGCAGCCGGCCTTGTAGTCGGGGCCGAACATGAAGTGATAGACGAGCAGTTGCGAGCGGCCGCCGAACAGATCGTCGAGCGTCGCCGGGCCGCGTTCGGTGTCGAACCGGTAGGCCTTGTCGACGCGCACCCACGGCAGCGCCTGGCGCCGCCGCGCGAGTTCGTCGCCCTGCCGGGTCAGCGCCTTTTCCGCATCGAGCAGCGCGCGGCGCGCAGCCAGCCATTCGGCGCGCGTTCCGGTGAGATGGTTCGTCATTACGGGTTCCTCCTTTCGATGGATATCCGGGCACGGCGCATCTGCCGTGTGCGTGGTGCTAGATTAGGACCGGGCGTCGAACCGGAGGGAGTGACAACTGTGTCGGGATTCGGATGGATTCGCTGATCACGGCCGCCGCGCGGGCGCTCGCGGCGGGCGACCCGCTCGGCGCGCTGAACCGCGTCGCGTTGCGCGACGACGCACCGGCGCTCGCGTTGCGCGGCATCGCGATGGCCCAGCTCGGCGATTTCGAGCGCGCACGCGCGCTCGTGCGCAGCGCGGCTCGCGCGTTCGGCGCGAAGGAAGCCGTCGCGCGGGCGCGCTGCGTCGTCGCGGAGGCCGAGATCGCGCTGGCGTCACGCGACCTCGGCTGGCCGTCGCGCGCCCTCGACGCCGCCTGCGCGACGCTCGACGCACACGGCGACCGCACGAACGCCGCGCATGCGCGCTATCTCGGCGTGCGCCGGCTGCTGCTGATCGGGCACGTCGGGGATGCCGAACAGCGGCTCGCGAGCCTCGATCCCGCACCGCTGCCCGCCGCATCGCGCGCAGCTCATGAACTGATCGCGGCCGGCATCGCGATGCGCCGCATCCGCCCGCACGCGGCGCGCCTGGCGCTCGCCCGTGCGCGCGCGGCCGCACGGGACGCCGGCATCGCCGCGCTGACGGCCGAAGTCGACACGGCCGCCCGCATGCTCGATACGCCGGCCGCGCGACTCATCGCGCGCGGTGCGTCGCGGCTCGTGCTGCTCGACGAGGTCGAGGCGCTGCTGGCATCGAACGCGCTGGTCGTCGATGCATGCCGCCACGCGGTGCGCGACGCGCGCACGACCGTGTCGCTCGCACGCCGCCCGGTGCTGTTCGTGCTCGCCCGCGCACTGGGCGAGGCGTGGCCCGGCGACGTGTCGAGAAACACGCTCGTCGCCGCGGCGTTTCGCGCGAGACATGCGGACGAATCGCATCGCGCCCGCCTGCGCGTCGAGATCGGCCGCTTGCGCGCGGTGCTGCGGCCGCTCGCGAACATCACTGCGACGCCGAGCGGCTTCGCGCTCGAACCGCTCGGCCCGCACGAGGCCGTCGTGCTCGCGCGTCCGGTCGACGACCGCCACGCGGCCGTGCTCGCGCTGCTCGCGGACGGCGAGGCGTGGTCGAGCTCCGCGCTGGCGCTCGCACTCGGCGTGAACCCGCGCACCGTGCAGCGCGCGCTCGATGCGCTCGCCGAAGCGGACAAGGTGCAGGCGGTCGGCCGCGGTCGCGCGCGCCGCTGGATGACGCCGCCGCTGCCCGGATTCGCGACGACCTTGTTACTCCCCGCGCCGCTGCCGGGCGACTAGGATGGGGATACCAACGACGAGGTGACAAACATGAAACGCTCCACCGCAGACATCCTCCGCGAATACGGCCCGTTTCCGGGCGTCGACGGCGTACACGGCGTCACGTTCGACGGGCGGCACGTGTGGTTCGCGTCCGGCGACAAGCTGAACGCGCTCGACCCGGAACGCGGCACGACCGTGCGCGCACTCGACGTCGCCGCGCACGCAGGCACCGCGTTCGACGGGCGCCACCTGTTCCAGATCGTCGAGGACCGTATCGAGAAGATCGATCCCGACTCCGGCCGCGTGCTCGCGACGATCCCCGCGCCCGGCGGCGGCGCCGATTCGGGGCTGGCCTGGGCGGAAGGCACGCTGTGGGTCGGCCAGTACCGCGAACGCAAGATTCATCAGGTGGATCCGCAATCGGGCGCCGTGCTGCGCACGATCGAATCGAACCGCTTCGTCACCGGCGTGACGTGGGTGGACGGCGAGCTGTGGCACGGCACCTGGGAAGCGGACGAGAGCGAGTTGCGGCGGATCGACCCGCGCACCGGGCAAGTGCTCGAACAGGTCGACATGCCGCCCGGCGTCGGCGTGTCGGGGCTGGAGTCCGACGGCCACGACCTCTTCTACTGCGGCGGCGGCAACAGCGGCAAGCTGCGCGCCGTGCGCCGCCCCGCAGGGGCAGCCGCGGCGGGCAACAGTGCGGCGGCGGCCGAGCCGGTCGAGCGCTGATCGGTTGATCGTCGAAGGGCAACGCGACCCGCCGCAGCCACCGGTTAAACAGGACCGGGGCGCGGCGGCGCTTGCAGCCGGTCCCTGCCACACCCCGCTCCCGAGTGCAGGAATGAACAAGACGCGGTCGCGTAGCCGTCGTTAAGATGCGCGCTCGTCAGTCTTTCGTTCGGAGCAGTCGATGCAGCGCGGTGTGGTGTATGGCGTCCTCGCGGGCGCGTTGTGGGGCATGGTCTTTCTCGTGCCGCGGCTGATGACCGACTTCTCGCCGCTGCTGCTGAGCGCGGGCCGCTATGCGATGTACGGCCTCGTGTCGCTGGCGGCGGCCCTGCCGGCCGCCCGCTCGCTGCTCGCCCGGCTGACCCGCGAGGACCTCGTCGCGCTCGCGAAGCTCGCGCTGATCGGCAACGTTGCGTACTACATGCTGCTGTCCGGTGCCGTGCACCTGATCGGCATCGCACCCAGCTCGCTGATCGTCGGCGTGCTGCCCGTGACCGTCACGCTCGCGGGCCTCGGCGACCACGGCGCGATGCCGCTGCGGCGCCTCGCCGCCCCGCTCGCGCTGGTGATCGCCGGCATCGTCTGCATCAACATCGACCTCTTCACGTCGGAAGCCGCGCAGGCGACGACGCTCGGCCAGAAGCTCGCGGGCATCGCGTGCGCAAGCGGCGCACTCGCGAGCTGGACCTGGTACGCGGTCGCGAACACGCGCTACCTGCAGCGCCACCCTCATTTCGGCGGCAACGAGTGGTCGGTGCTGTGGGGTGTCGTGACGGGGCTGATCGGCGGCCTCTGCTGGCTCGCGATCCTCGCGCTGCCGGCCGGCACGGTGCAGGCCGCCGTTCCGGCATCGCGCTGGCACCTGTTCTGGCTGCTGAACCTCGTGCTTGCGATCGGCGCGTCGTGGCTCGGCAACGGACTGTGGAACGCGGCGTCGAAGCGGCTGCCGCTCACGCTGTCCGGCCAGCTGATCGTGTTCGAAACCGTGTTAGCGATGCTCTATGCGTTCGTCTACGATCAGCGGATGCCGCGCGTACTCGAGATCGTGGCGCTCGCCCTGCTGCTGGCGGGCGTCTACGGGTCGGTGCGCCGGCACAACGACACGCATGCGGGCGGCAACACGCCCGGCAGCGCGGCCGTGAACGCGAACGTCACGGCGCACTGAGCGCCGCCGCGCCTGGTCTGACGAATCGGAACGGAGAAGATGCAGCAACGCCGACGCGACGCGTCAGCGCGCGTCCTTGTGCATCCACTTGCGGCCCTCGACGGAGCCCTCGCGGCGGGTCTTGTCGACGCGCCGCTGACGCGCGAGCTTCGGATCGACGATCAACGGGCGGTAGATCTCGACGCGGTCGTGGTCGGCGAGCGGCGCGTCGAGCGGCGCGAGCTTGCCGAATATGCCGGTTTTCGTGTGCGCGAGGTCGATTTCCGGGTGCAGCGCGAGCACGCCGCTCGCGTCGATCGCCGCGCGCACGGTCGCGCCTTCGGGCAGCGACACCGGAATCAGCGTCTGGCGATCCGGCAGCGCGTAGCAGACTTCGATCGACAGCATCGCGTCACCCCTTCCCGTAGCGCTGGTCGGCGCGCTTGACGAACGAATCGACGAACGTGTTCGCGATATGGCTGAACACCGGCCCGATGATCTTCTCGAGCAGGATGCTCGAGAACTCGTAGTGCAGCGCGAATTCGATCTTGCATGCATCGGCGCGCAGCGGGATGAAGCGCCACGAGCCCGTGAACTTCCGGAACGGGCCGTCCGCGAACTCCATGTCGATCCGCGTCGGGCGCTGCTGCGTGTTGCGCGTCGCGAAATGCTGCTTGATGCCCTTGAAGTTGATGTCGATGCGCGCTTCCATACCGCTGTCGTCCTGACGGCGAATCTCGACGCCACCGCACCAGGGCAGGAAATTGGGGTAATCGGCCACGTCGGTGACGAGGTCGAACATCTGTTCCGCCGAATGACGGATCAATACGGTTTTCTGGACATCTGCCATAAATCGCGCGGCATCGCTCGAGGTGAGAACGCAAGCCGGGCGATTCCCGCCCTGCTTTGCTAAAATCGTGATTTTAAACGAGTTGGCCCGATCCTTTCATGAGCATCATCGACAACAGGAAAGCGCACTTCGATTATCACATCGAGGAACGCTACGAGGCGGGGCTCGTGCTCGAGGGCTGGGAAGTCAAGGCGCTGCGCGCCGGGCGCGGCCAGATCAAGGAAGGCTACGTCGTGGTGAAGAACGCCGAGATCTTCCTGATCGGTACCCACATCAGCCCGCTGCCCGAAGCCTCGACGCACATCAAGCCCGATCCGGTCCGCACGCGCAAGCTGCTGCTGCACCGTGACGAAATCAAGAAACTGATCGGCAAGGTCGAGCAGCGTGGCTACACGCTCGTGCCGCTGAACTTCCACTACAAGGGCGGTCGCGTGAAATGCGACATCGCGCTCGCGAAGGGCAAGAAGCTGCACGACAAGCGCGAAACCGAGAAGAAGCGCGACTGGGAACGCGAAAAGGCGCGCATCATGCGCGCCGGCACCTGACGCTCGGGAAAGCCAGCCTCACAAACGACACGGCCCGCTCGAAGCGGGCCGTGTTGCTGTGTGCGGTGCGAAGCGCATGAGCGGCTGCCGGACCGCCGCTCGCCTTCCGGGACGAACCGCTGCGCAACCTGTACTGCTGACATGCGGGCGCGATCGCGCCCGAGGTCGCGCGACGATTCGCCGCATGCCGGGCACATGACCGGCACATGACCGGCACATACCGGGCACACGACGGGCGCACGAGCGGCGCACACCCGGCGACGCTCGCGGCGATCGCCGGCACGCGTAACCCGCGCGTGCCGCTCAGCCCCGCCCGCTCGCCGCCGGTGCCGCGTTCTTGACGATCGTCAGCGCCGACGCGATCGCGGTGCCGAGATCCGACAAGTTCGCCGGCACGATCAGCGTATTGCCCTGTTTCGCGAGGTTCGAGAACGCGCCGACGTACTGCTCGGCGACCTTCAGGTTCACGGCATCCATCCCGCCCTGCGACTGGATCGCGTTCGCGATCTTCTGGATCGCCTGCGCGTTCGCCTCGGCCACCGCGAGAATCGCGGCCGCCTCGCCCTGCGCCTGGTTGATCGCGGCCTGCCGCTCGCCTTCCGACTTCTGGATCGCCGCTTCGCGCGCGCCCGACGCGAGGTTGATCTGCTCCTGCTTGCGGCCTTCGGAAGCAGCGATCAGCGCGCGCTTTTCCCGCTCCGCGGTGATCTGCGCCTGCATCGCATGGAGGATCTCCTTCGGCGGCGTCAGGTCCTTGATCTCGTAGCGCAGCACCTTCACCCCCCAGTTCGCGGCGGCCTGGTCGAGCGCCGACACGATGTTGTGGTTGATGAAGTCGCGCTCCTCGAAGGTCTTGTCGAGTTCGAGCTTGCCGACCACCGAGCGCAGCGTCGTCTGCGCGAGCTGCGTGATCGCGAGCACGAAGTTGCTCGACCCGTACGACGCCTTCATCGGATCGGTCACCTGGAAGTACAGCACGCCGTCGACCTGCAGCTGCGTGTTGTCGCGCGTGATGCAGACCTGGCTCGGCACGTCGAGCGGAATTTCCTTCAGCACGTGCCGGTAGGCGATCCGGTCGACGAACGGCAGCACGATATTGAGACCGGGCGACAGCGTCGCGTGATAGCGCCCGAAGCGTTCGAGCACCCACGCATGCTGCTGCGGCACGATCTTCACCGTCTTCGACACGATCACGATGGCGATGACGAGCAGGACGACCCAGATGATCAGCGAATCCATGAAATATTCCCTCCTTGTTGTATCAGTGGACGATCAGCCCGCGGGTTTCGCGATGACGACGAGACTGTTGCCGCGCACGGCACGCACCTGATACACGCGTGCATCGTCGCGCTCGCCGGCCGCGAGTTCGACGTCCCAGTCGGCGCCGCGATACTGCACACGCGCGCGGCGGTCGTGCCACGCGTCGACCGTGACGGTCGCGCCGATATCGAGATTGACGTCCGGATTCGTCGACGTGTCGCGCTTCTGCTTGCGCCCGAGCCCCGAGCGGCGCAGCACGATCATCGCGACGATCGCGACCACGGCGGCCGCACCGAACTGCACGTGCGGCGCGAAACCGGCGAGCTGCAGCAGCGCGCCCGCGAGAAAGCCGAGCGCGATCATCAGCAGATAGAACGTGCCGGTCAGCAATTCGGCGACGACCAGCACGCCGACTCCGACCCACCAGAACAGATGCCCCGACATCATTGTGGTCTCCCGAAAAACGTCCCCGCTGCTCACTATATTCGCTGCGCGCCCGTCCGTGGGCCGCGGTCGACACGCATGACGCAACGCGGTGCGTACCGACGAAAAAAAACACCCCGGTGCTTACCGGGGTGTTTATAACACGAACCTTGCATTTTGCCTTCAGCGCAAGCGCGGCGTACCGCGCTTGCGCCGAATAAGCGTTACCGACCGTTACTTCCGGTTGGCGAGCGCTTGCCACGTATCGATGATCGTGTCCGGGTTCAGCGAGATCGACACGATGCCTTCGTCGGTCAGCCATTGCGCGAAGTCCGGGTGATCGGACGGGCCCTGGCCGCAGATACCGACGTACTTGCCCATCTTGCGGCAGGTATCGATCGCACGCTTGAGCAGGAACTTGACGGCCGGGTCGCGTTCGTCGAAGTCGACGGCCAGCAGTTCCATGCCCGAGTCACGGTCGAGGCCGAGCGTGAGCTGCGTAAGGTCGTTCGAACCGATCGAGAAACCGTCGAAGTGCTCGAGGAACTCTTCTGCGAGGATCGCGTTGGTCGGGACTTCGCACATCATCACGAGGCGCAGGCCGTTCTCGCCGCGCTTCAGGCCGAACTTCTCGAGCAGGCCGACGACACGCTCCGCCTGCTTCACGGTACGCACGAACGGCACCATGATCTCGACGTTGGTCAGGCCCATCTCGTCGCGCACGCGCTTCAGTGCACGGCATTCCATCTCGAACGCCTGCGCGAAGTCTTCGGCGATGTAGCGCGATGCGCCGCGGAAGCCCAGCATCGGGTTTTCCTCGTCCGGCTCGTAGCGCGAACCGCCGATCAGCTTCTTGTACTCGTTCGACTTGAAGTCGGACAGACGCACGATCACGGGCTTCGGATAGAACGCCGCGGCGATCGTCGCGACGCCTTCCGTCAGCTTGTCGACGTAGAACTGGCGCGGCGACGCGTGACCGCGCGCGACGCTCTCGACCGCCTTCTTCAGGTCCTGGTCGATGTTCGGGTACTCGAGGATCGCCTTCGGGTGCACGCCGATGTTGTTGTTGATGATGAACTCGAGACGCGCGAGGCCAACACCACCGTTCGGCAGTTGCGAGAAGTCGAACGCGAGCTGCGGGTTGCCGACGTTCATCATGATCTTGACCGGGATTTCCGGCAGTTCGCCGCGCTGCACTTCCGTGACTTCCGTCTCGAGCAGCCCGTCGTAGATCTTGCCTTCGTCGCCTTCCGCGCACGACACCGTGACGAGCGCGCCGTCCTTCAGCACGTCGGTCGCGTCGCCGCAGCCGACGACTGCCGGCACGCCGAGCTCACGCGCGATGATCGCCGCGTGGCAGGTGCGGCCGCCACGGTTCGTGACGATCGCCGCCGCACGCTTCATCACCGGCTCCCAGTTCGGGTCGGTCATGTCCGCCACCAGCACGTCGCCCGGCTGCACGCGTTCCATTTCCGACGGGTCCTGGATCACGCGCACGGGGCCCGCGCCGATCTTCTGGCCGATCGCGCGGCCCGTTGCCAGCACCTGCGACTGGCCCTTCAGCTTGAAGCGCTGCTCGGCCTTGCCGCTCGCCTGGCTCTTCACCGTTTCCGGACGCGCCTGCAGGATGAAGATCTTGCCGTCGCGGCCGTCCTTGCCCCACTCGATGTCCATCGGACGCTGGTAGTGCTTCTCGATGATGACCGCGTACTTCGCGAGTTCGATCACGTCTTCGTCGGTGATCGAGTAGCGGTTGCGCTGCTCGTGCGGCACGTCGACCGTCTTCACGCGGCCCGGCTCGCCCGGCTGCGTGAATTCCATCTTGATCAGCTTCGAGCCGATCGAGCGGCGGATGATCGGGTACTTGTCCTGTGCGAGCGTCGTCTTGAACACGTAGAACTCGTCCGGGTTCACGGCGCCCTGCACGACGGTTTCGCCCAGGCCGTAGCTCGACGTGATGAACACGGCGTCCTTGAAGCCCGATTCGGTGTCGATCGTGAACATCACGCCGGCCGCGCCGACGTCCGAGCGGACCATGCGCTGCACACCGGCCGACAGCGCGACTTCAGCGTGCGTGAAACCCTTGTGCACGCGATACGAGATCGCGCGGTCGTTGTACAGCGACGCGAACACGTGCTTCATGCGGTCGAGCACGTCGTCGATGCCGACGACGTTCAGGTACGACTCCTGCTGGCCGGCGAACGACGCGTCGGGCAGGTCTTCCGCGGTCGCGGACGAACGCACGGCGAACGACAGCTCGCCCGGCGAGCCGTTCTTCAGGATTTCGAACTGTGCGCGGATTTCCTCCTCGAGACGTGCCTGCAGCGGCGCGTCGACGATCCACTTGCGGATTTCGGCACCGGCTTCGGCGAGCGCCTTCACGTCGTCGATGTCGAGCGACTCGAGACGCTTGGCGATGCGATCGGTCAGATCGTTGTGCTTGAGGAAATCGCGGAATGCGAGCGCGGTCGTGGCGAAACCGGTGGGTACGCGAACGCCTGCTTCGGAAAGCTGGCTGATCATCTCGCCGAGCGACGCATTCTTGCCGCCCACGATCTCCACATCGGTCATCCGCAACTGCTCGAACGGGATTACATACGCCTGGTCCTTTGCGACGTTTGCTGCGTTAGTCATACAAGCCCCTAAGTGTGAAAAAAATGCTCGATTGCGCAAGTGGGCTCGGACGCGGGCGCTTGCAAAAAGGCGCGGCGCGTCTTGCGCAACCTGTTGGAGAAACAATCGCAGGCGGGAAATCTTCCGACCCGATTTGCAAAAATCCCGGCAGAAGGGCGATATATTCAGACGAATCGCCGAACTTGCCGGGAGTTCTGGAACGTTCGCGGCAAGTCTGGCGTGCCGTTCGCACCCCGCCCCCGCAATTGCTTATCCAACAGGTTGCCGCTATTCTACCGTGCCGGCTGCCGGATGTGGCGCGACCTTGTCACTGTGCCTGGAGGCGGACCTCCAGCCGCCCGCGCAACCGCCCTTCACGCTCGACGCCCAGATTCATGCTGCCTACCGTTTTCATCGTCTCCGACGGCACCGGGATCACTGCCGAAACCTTCGCGCACTCGATCCTCTCCCAGTTCGACCAGAAATTCCGGCTCGTGCGCGTGCCGTTCGTCGACTCGCTCGACAAGGCCTTTTCGACCGTCGAGAAGATCAACGAAGCCGCGGTGCACGACGGCCGCCGCGCGATCGTGTTCACGACGCTCGTCGACAGCGAGTCGAACGACATCGTCAAGCGCTCGAACGCGCTCGTGCTGGACATGTTCCAGCGCTTCGTCGAGCCGCTCGAGCAGGAACTGGAGCTGAAGTCGAGCCACGCGATGGGCCGCGGCCACCAGAACGCCGACACCGAGGAATACAAGACGCGGATCGAGGCGATCAACTTCTCGCTCGCGCACGACGACGGCCAGTCGAACCGCAACCTGTCGGAAGCCGACGTGATCCTGGTCGGCGTGTCGCGCAGCGGCAAGACGCCGACGAGCCTGTATCTCGCGATGCAGTACGGCGTGAAGGCCGCCAACTATCCGCTGATTCCGGAAGACTTCGAGCGCGGCAAGCTGCCGTCGGCGCTGTCGCCGCATCGCGACAAGCTGTTCGGGCTGTCGATCGATCCGCAGCGCCTGTCGGAGATCCGCAACGAGCGCCGCCCCGGCAGCAAGTACGCGGCGCCCGAGAATTGCCGCTACGAGATCAACGAGGCCGAGGCGATGATGCGCCGCGAAGGGATCAAGTGGCTGTCGTCGACGCACAAGTCGATCGAGGAGATCGCGACGACGATCCTGCAGGAAATCCGCCTCGACCGGCAGTCGTACTGACGACCGGCGCACGGGCGGCCGCCGGGCCGCCGTCGCCAGAAGCAACAAGGCCGCGTCGATCGCGGCCTTGTTTCGTGGTGCGGGATACCGCCCGGCCAACGCCGCGCGTCACGTCATCAAGTCATGCGTGCCGCTGCTGCCGCACCTGCTCGAACAGGCACACCGCCGCCGCAGCCGCCACATTCAGCGACTCCATGCCGCCCGGCTGCGGGATCGTCACGCGATGCGTGGCCACGTCGCGCCAGAACGCCGACACGCCGGCGCCCTCGTTGCCGAACACCCATGCGACGGGACCGGCCAGGTCGCAGTCGTAGATCGCCTGCGCGCCGTGCGAATCGGTCAGCGCGACCGGCACGTCGAGGCGTTCGGCGAGCGCGCCGGCCTCGACATCCTCGTGGATCGACAACAGGAAGTGCGCGCCCATTCCCGAGCGCAGCACCTTCGACGACCACGCATAGGCGGTGCCCGGCGCGCAGAACACGTGCCGCACACCGGCCGCGGCCGCGCTGCGCAGGATCGAGCCGACGTTGCCGGCGTCCTGCACGCCGTCGAGCACGACCGACGTGTGCGTGACACGCTCCGGCAGCGGCTGCGCGGGACGATCGACGAGCAGCAGGAAACCGACGCCGCTCACCACGTTCGACAGTTGTCCGAACAGCGCATCGGGCAGCGTGACGACCCGCTGCACGTCGACGCGCGCGATGATCGCCTGCGCTTCGTCGTGCGCGAGCGCGCCTTCGGTGGCGACGCACAGCTCGGGTATCGCGCCCGTATCGAGATACGCGCTGGCGAGGTGAAAACCTTCGAGCAGCGCCTGGCCACCGCGGCGCTGCTGGGACGTCGAACCCGCAAGCGCCTTCAGGCGCTTGTACAGCGGGTTGTCGCGGGAAGTAATGCTTTTCATCGAATCAGGTCGAGTGCCGCGCGCACGGGTGCGAACGAGCGCCGATGCGCTTCACACGGGCCGTGCTCGCGCAGCGCGGCGAGATGTTTCTCGGTGCCGTAGCCCGCATGCACGTTGAACCCGTACACCGGGAAGCGTTCGTGCAGCTCGACGAGCATGCGGTCACGCGCGACCTTCGCGAGGATCGACGCGGCCGAGATGCTCGGCACGAGCGCGTCGCCGCTGACGATCGCCTCGGCACGCACCATCAGCGTCGGGCAGCGGTTGCCGTCGATCTGCGCGAGCGTCGGCAGCACCGACAGGCCTTCGACGGCCCGCTTCATCGCGAGCATCGTCGCGTGCAGGATGTTGAGCGTGTCGATCTCGTCGACGCTGGCCGACGCGACGCAATACGCGCGCGAGCGCGCGACGATCAGGTCGTACAGCGCGTCGCGCTTTTTCGCGGACAGCGCCTTCGAATCGTCGAGCCCGTCGATCGGCTGCGCGGGATCGAGGATCACCGCGGCGGCGACCACCGGCCCCGCGAGCGGGCCACGGCCCGCTTCGTCGACGCCGCAGACGATCTCGTCGGGCCGGCTGAAGTCGAAGCCGCCCTGCACGTCGGTCGACGCGCGGCGGCGTGGTGCACGGGCTGCCGTCATGCGCGCCCCTTGCGTTGCTCGAGTACGCGCACGACCGCTTCGGCCGCCTTCGCGGCCGTGTTCTGCCGCAGCGAGAGATGCATTTCGGTAAACACTTCGGTCAGCGTGCGGCGGTTCGCGTCGTCGCGCAGCTGCGTGAGCGTCGCATCGGCGAGCGCCTCGGGCGTCGCGAAATGCTGCAGCAGCTCGGGCACGACGAAGCGCCCCGCCAGGATGTTCGGCAAGCCGACGTACGGCAGATAGCCCTGCCGGCGCATGATCTGTCCGGTCAGCCAGGGCACCTTGTACGAGATCACCATCGGCTTCTTCAGCAGCGCGGCTTCCAGCGTGACGGTGCCGCTCTTCACGAGGATCGCGTCGGCGGCCGTCATCGCGACCTGCGAGCGGCCGTCGGTGATCGTCAGCGCGAGTTGCGGATGGGCGTCGACGAGCGGCTGCAGCAGTTCGCGCAGCGCGGGCGTCGCCGCCGGCATCACGAACCGCACGCCGGGCTCGCGCTGCTGCATCAGCGCCATCGCGGCGAAGAACGTCGGGCCGATCAGCCCGATCTCCGAGCGCCGGCTGCCCGGCAGCACCGCGATCACGGGGCCCTCGGCCGGCAGGCCGAGCGCGATGCGCGCGCCGTGCGTGTCGGGCTCGAGCGGAATCTCGTCGGCCAGCGGGTGGCCGACATACGTCGACGCGACGCCCGCCTTGTCGAGGATCGCCGGTTCGAACGGGAACAGGCACAGCATGTGGTCGACGGACTTCGCGATCTTCTTGATCCGGCCGCCGCGCCACGCCCAGATCGACGGGCACACGAAGTGGATCGACGGGATGCCCGCGTCGCGCGCGGCCTGCTCCACGCTGAAGTTGAAATCGGGCGCGTCGACGCCGATGAAGGCGTCGGGCCGCTCCGCGAGCAGCTGGCGCTTCAGCTCGCCGCGAATCCGCAGGATCTCGGGAATCTGGCCCAGCGCCTCGACGTAGCCGCGCACCGTCAGCTTGTCCATCTGCCAGTGCGAGTCGAAGCCGTGCGCGAGCATCCGCTGCCCGCCGATCCCGTAGTAGCGGGTCGATGCGGGCAGCCGCGCCTGAAGCCCGCCGAGCAGCGACGCCGCGAGCAGGTCGCCCGACGGCTCGCCGGCCACCATCGCGAGCCGGAGCTGATTGGTCGGGAGCGACATCGCTTAGCGGATGATGCCGCGTTGGGACGCGTCGATGAACTCGACGAGCGCGGTGACCGCTGCGTCGCCTTCGCCGCCCGCGGCCGCCAGCTCGCGCAACTGTACCTTCGCTTCCTCGAGCGACAGGCCGTTCTTGTACAGCAGGCGGTACGCGCTGCGCAGCGCCGAGATCGCGTCGGGCGAGAAATCGCGCCGGCGCAGGCCTTCGACGTTGATGCCGTGCGGCTCGGCCTTGTTGCCGGCCGCGATCACGAACGGCGGCACGTCCTGCACGAGCGCCGAGGCGCCGCCCAGCATCGAGTGCGCGCCGATGCGCACGAACTGGTGCACACCCGACATCCCGCCGACGATCGCGAAGTCGCCGATCTCGACGTGACCGGCCATCTGCGCGTTGCTCGACAGGATCACGTTGCTGCCGACGCGGCAGTCATGGCCGATGTGCACATAGGCCATGATCCAGTTGTCGTCGCCGAGCGTCGTCACGCCGACGTCCTGCACGGTGCCGGTGTGGATCGTCGTGAATTCGCGGATCGTGTTGCGGTTGCCGATCACGAGCTTCGTCGGCTCGTCCTTGTACTTCATGTCCTGCGGACGGCCGCCCACCGACGCGTAATGGCCGATGCGGTTGTCCTCGCCGAGCGTCGTGTGACCTTCGATCACGCTGTGCGAGCCGATCGTCGTGCGCGCGCCGATCGTGACGTGCGGCCCGACGATCGCGTACGGCCCGATCTCGACGGACTCGTCGATCTGTGCGCCCGGTTCGACGATCGCGGTAGGATGAATCCTGGTCATGCGCCGTTGCCTCTCGATGTGATGTGTCGCGTTGCCCGCGTTACGTTACCCATGCGTGCCGCGTCGCTCAGGGCGCCGCGTCGGCCGTCTTGACCGTGCACATCAGTTCGGCTTCCGCCGCCACCTTGCCGTCCACTTCCGCCACTGCCTTGAACTTCCAGATGCCGCGGATGTAACGTTCGAACGTCACGTTCAGAATCAGCTGGTCGCCCGGTTCGACCACGCGCTTGAAGCGCGCGCCGTCGATCCCGACGAAGTAGTACAGCGTGTTTTCCGGATCCTTCGGCTGCTCTTCCGAGAACGTCAGCAGCGCGGCCGCCTGAGCGAGCGCCTCGAGGATCAGCACCCCCGGCATCACCGGCCGCTTCGGGAAGTGCCCCTGGAAGAACGGCTCGTTGATCGACACGTTCTTCAGCGCTTTGATCCCCTTGTGCGGCTCGAGTTCGAGCACGCGATCGACGAGCAGAATCGGATAGCGATGCGGCAGCAGCGTGAGGATCTTGTGGATGTCGAGATTGATTTTTTCAGTGCTCATGATGGTTCGTCTCACGCAGAGGCTGCGCGGTGGTGATGCAAAGGCTGAAGCGGGCCGCCGTGCGGCCCAGTCTGGCAAACCGGGCCGGATGCGCTGGCCGTGCCCGGTTCGTGGTCTCGCATGGTGTCGGTCAGGCGTGCGTGCCGCCCTGGGCGGCCAGCGCGGTTTCGAGCGCCTTGATGCGGTCGCGCAGCTTGTCGAGGTTGCGCACGAGCGCGGCGCTCCGGTTCCATTCGCCGTGGTCGACGGCCGGGAACGCGCTCGTGTAGATGCCGGCCTTCGGCAGCGACTTCGACACGCCCGAATTCGCCGTGATGATGACATAGTCGCCAAGCGTCACGTGGCCGGCGATCCCCGCCGCGCCACCGATCATGCAGTGGCGGCCGATCGTCGTGCTGCCCGCGATGCCCGCCTTGCCGGCGATCACCGTGTAGGCGCCGATCCGGCAGTTGTGGGCGATCTGCACCTGGTTGTCGATCTTCACGCATTCTTCGATGACGGTGTCCGCCATCGCGCCGCGGTCGATCGTCGTGTTCGCGCCGATCTCGACGTCCGGGCCGATCGACACGCCACCGACCTGCGGAATCTTGACCCAGCTGCCGGTGCGCGCGTCGCCGTCGCCGACGAAATCCGGCGCGAAGCCGAAGCCGTCGGAACCGATCACGGCACCCGCGTGGATGATCGCGCGCGGGCCGATCTTGCAGCCGTGGTACACCGACGCGTTCGGATACAGGTGCGAGCCGGCGCCGATCGTCGTGCCGCGGCCGACGAACACGTTCGCGTCGAGTTGCACGTCGTCTTCGATCACCGCGCCGGCCTCGACCGTCACGTGCGGGCCGATCACCGCGGTCGCGGCGACCTGCGCGGCCGGATCGATCGTCGCGCTCGGATGCACGCCGGCCGCGCGCGGCGGCGTGGCGAGATCGATGAACATCTGCGCGACGCGCGCGAAGTACGCGTACGGATTCGGCGTCACGATGAAGTTGCGGCCGCTCGCGGCCGCGCCCAGCTTTTCGAGATCCTTCGGCGCGATCAGCACCGCGCCGGCGCGGGTCGTCTCGACCTGCGACAGGTACTTCGGGTTCGCGAGAAACGCGAGTTGCTGAGGGCCTGCCTGGTCGAGCGGCGCGAGGCCGCCCACCATGCACTGGGCGTCGCCGGCGATCTCGCCGCCGAACCGCGTTACGAGTGCCTCAAGCGTCAATGCCATTCGTCGTCTGCTCCGTTCAGTTCGTCGAGCCGGACGCGAGCGCCTTGAGCACCTTGTCGGTGATGTCGATGCGCGGGCTGACGTACACGGCTTCCTGCACGATCAGGTCGTAATTCTGCTGCTCGGCGATCTGCTTGATGACCTTGTTCGCACGCTCCAGCACGGCCGCGAGCTCCTCGTTGCGGCGCTGGTTCAGGTCTTCGCGAAACTCGCGCTGCTTGCGCTGGAAGTCGGTGTCGAGCTGCGCGAGATCGCGCTGCTTCTGCGCGCGATCGGCCGCCGACAGCGACGCACCGTTCTTGTCCAGCGAATCGGACATCGACTTCAGGCGCGCCGCGAGGTCCTGCAGATCCTTGTCGCGCTTCGCGAACTCGGCTTCGAGCTTCGTCTGCGCCGCCTTGGCGGGCGCCGACTCGCGCAGGATCCGATCCGAATTGACCGCCGCGATGCGGGCGACGTCCTGAGCATGCGCCGTCGCCGCGCCCAAGGCCAGCGCAACGGTCAGCGCACACATCACTCGTTTCGAAAACTTACCGGTTAGCAAAATTACCCTCTCGTTACTGTTGTCATGCGTTCGATCAGAACGCCGTCCCGATCTGGAACTGGAATTTCTGGTACTGGTCGCCTTCGTGCTTCTGCAGCGGGAAGCCGAGGCTCAGCTTCAGCGGGCCGATCGGCGAGATCCACGCGAGACCCACACCGTAGCCGTAACGCAGGCCGTTCGCGCCGGTACTCGTGCCGCCCGGCGCGTTGCCCCACACGTTACCGCCGTCGAGGAACGTGAACACGCGCAGCGTGCGGTCGTAGCCGGTGCCCGGCAGCGGGAACGTCAGCTCGATGTTGCCGACCACCATCTTCGAACCGCCGATCGGGTCGTTCGTCTTCGTGTCGCGCGGGCCCAGCGAGCTCGGCTCGTAGCCACGCACGGAGCCGATACCGCCCGCGTAGTAGTTCTTGAAGATCGGGTATGGGTTGCCGATGCCGTTACCGTAGCCGCCTTGCAGGTTCAGGCCCAGGATGAAGCCGCGCGAGAACGAATAGTAGTACTGCGCCTGCAGGTCGGCCTTGTAGTACTGGATCTTGCCGACCGGCACGCCGTATTCGACGTTCGCCTGCGTGAAGTAGCCGCGGCTCGGGATCAGCGCGCTGTCACGCGCGTCGCGCGACCATGCCACCGTCAGCGGCACCGTGTTCGACACGCGGCCGAACTCGTTCACGTAATCCTGGTAGCTCTGCGGCGTGTTCGAGTCGACGTCGAGACGGTTCTGCTCGAAGCCCGCGCCGAAGTAGACGGTGTCGACTTCCGAGAACGGAATGCCGAACTTCAGGTTGCCGCCCGCGCTGATGATCCGGAAGCTCGAGCTCGTCGAGTAGTAAAGCGGCTGGTACGTGCGGTAGTAGACGTCGGTGATCCGCTTGATGCCGTCGACCGTGAAGTACGGGTCGACCTGCGTGACGGTCAGCGTGCGGTAGCTCTTCGCGGTGTTGACGTTCACCGACAGGCTCGTGCCCGAGCCGAACACGTTGTCCTGCGACACGCCGGCCGACAGCACCACCTTGTCCGTCGACGAGAAGCCCGCGCCCAGCGTGATCGCGCCGGTCGGCTTTTCGTCGACCTTCACGTTCACGTCGACCTGGTCGTTCGTGCCTTCGACCGGCACCGTCGTCACGTCGACGTTGGTGAAATAGCCGAGACGGTTCACGCGGTCCTTCGACAGCGCGAGGCGGTTCGAATCGAACCACGAGCTTTCGAGCTGGCGCATTTCGCGGCGCACGACTTCGTCGCGCGTGCGCGTGTTGCCGACCACGTTGATGCGGCGCACGTACACGCGGCGGCTCGGATCGACGACGAGGTTCAGGTTCACCTTGTGGTTCGCCTGGTCGATGTCCGGCTGCGCGTTGACGGTCGCGAATGCGTAGCCGTATTCACCGAGCTTGTCGACGATCGACTTCGTCGTTTGCTGCAGCTTTTCGGCCGAGAAGCGATCGCCCGGCTTGATCTTGATCAGCTTGTTCAGTTCGGCTTCGCGATCGAGCAGGTTGCCCGACAGCTTGATGCCCGACACCGTGTACGGCTCGCCTTCGTGCAGCGTGACCGTCAGGTACATGTCCTTCTTGTCGGGCGAGATCGACACCTGCGTCGATTCGATGTTGAACTCGAGGTAGCCGCGGTTCAGGTAGTACGAGCGCACGGCCTCGAGGTCGCCCGTGAGCTTTTCCTTCGAGTACAGGTCGTTCTTCGTGTACCAGGAGAACCAGTTCGGCGTCGACAGCTGCATTTCGTCGCGCAGCGTGCTGGTGCTGAACGCCTTGTTGCCGATGAAGTTGATCTGGCGGATCTTCGCGCTCGGGCCTTCGGCGACCGCGAACAGGATCGACACGCGGTTCGCGTCGACCGGCGTGATCGTCGTCTTGACCTCGGCCGCATAGAAGCCGCGCGTCAGGTACTGACGCTTGAGCTCCTGCTCCGCCTTGTCGACGAGCGCCTTGTCGTAGTAGCGGCCGTCGGCCAGACCCACCGCGCGCAGCGCCTTCGTCAGGTTGTCCTTGTCGAATTCCTTCGTGCCGGTGAAGTCGATCGACGCGATGGCCGGACGCTCCTGCACCTGCACGATCACGACGTTGCCTTGGGTGGCGATGCGCACGTCGTTGAAGAAGCCCGTCGCGTACAGCGCCCGGATTGCTTCGGATGCCTTGTCGTCGGTGAAGGTATCGCCCTGCTTGATCGGCAGGTAGGCGAACACCGAACCGGCTTCGACGCGCTGCAACCCCTCGATCTTGATGTCTTGCACCACGAACGGTGCCGCTGCATGCGCCGCGAGGCCGTGCGCGGCGAGCGCGGCCGCTGCAACTGTCTTAGGTACAAAGCGATGAGGTTTGAACAACGTGCATCCCCAATATTTAGCTGCATCAAATCAGGCGGCGGCCGACTGGCCGCCGCCTGACGCTTCAGAAATGGATTAACCGAGCCAGGTCGTTGAACAGCGCGATCGCCGACAACGCGACGATGCAGATCAACCCGGCTCTTTGCAGAATCAGCTGCCAGCGCTCCGATACGGCTTTCCCGGTCGCGGCTTCAACCAGATAATATAACAGATGCCCCCCGTCCAAAACGGGAATCGGCAGCAAGTTCAGCACCCCGAGGCTAATGCTGACAAGGGCGAGGAACGACAGGAAGGCCGACGGACCGAGCCGCGCGCTCTTGCCCGCGTAGTCCGCAATCGTCACCGGGCCGGACAGGTTCTTCAGCGACGCATCGCCCGTGATCATCCGCCCGAACATCCTCAGCGAGTAGACGGCGATGTCCCACGTGCGGTGCGCGCCGAGGCGCAGACTCTCGATCGGCCCGTAGCGGACGTCGACCGACGGCGTGTGCATCGACAGCGCCGCGCCGATGCGGCCGACCTGCTGCCCCGTTTCGTCGTCGCGCTGCGCCTGCGGCACGATCGACACCGTCCGGGAGGCACCGCCGCGCTCGATCTGCAGTTCGACTGCCTGGCCCGCATGGTGCTTCACCGCGTCGATGAAGCGCGTGGCGCCGCCGATGGGCTTGCCGTCGAGCGCAAGCAGCTTGTCGCCGGCCTTCAGGCCCGCCTGCTCGGCCGCGCTGCCGGGCTGCACCGACGCCACCGACAGCGCGCCGCCGCCGGTCTCGAAGCCCAGGTGCAGCATGAAATCGTCGTCGAGCGCGCTTTCGGGAACATTGCGCAGGTCGACGCGGAAGTCGAACGTCGCCGCGCCGCCGTCGCGCGCGCCGAGCACGACCTCACGATGATCGAACGCGGCCGCCAGCAGCTTCCAGCGCAGGTCCGACCACGAGCGCACCGGCACGGCGTCGCCGCCCTGCGCGTCGCCTACGCGCACGTCGCGGATCGATACGATCGTCTCGCTGCCGTCGAAGCCCGCGCGGGCGGCCGCCGTGCCGGCGGCCGGCGGCGCGAGCACCGCGGCCGGCTCGGTCACGCCGGTTGCGAATACGGCGGAAAACAGGACGATTGCCAACAGGAAGTTCGCGATCGGGCCGGCGGCGACGATCGCGATGCGCTTGAACACCGATTGCCGGTTGAACGCCTGGCCGAGCTCCTCGGGTTTGACGCCCGCCCCCGGCTCGCGCTCGTCGAGCATCTTCACGTAGCCGCCGAGCGGCAGCGCGGAGAGCGTCCATTCGGTGCCCGTCTTGCGGCTGACCCAGCGCGCGACGGGCTGGCCGAAGCCGATCGAGAAACGCAGCACCTTCACGCCGCACCAGCGCGCGACGCGATAATGTCCGTACTCATGCACGACGACCAGCACCCCGATCGCCACCGCAAACGCGATCAGTTCGACCAGCACGTTCATGAGCACCTCATTCAGACAGTGCGCTCCACGCGTGGCGCAGGCGCTTTCGCAATGATCTCGGCAGCGAGGCGGCGTGCCTCGGCATCCGCCGCAAGGACGTCGTCGAGCCCGTTCGGGTTGCGGTTCGGCAGTGCGTTGAGCACCGCGTCGACCGTCGCCGCGATCGCCATGAAGCCGATCCGGCGCTCGAGAAACGCTTCGACCGCGATTTCGTTCGCCGCGTTCAACGCGGCGCTCGCGATGCCGCCCTCCTCGAGCGCCTTCAGCGCGAGCGCGAGGCACGGGAAGCGCGTGTAGTCGGGCTTCTCGAACGACAGCTGGGCGATCTGCGCGAGGTCGAGCTGCTCGACACCGGCGTCGACGCGCTCCGGGAACGCCAGCGCGTGCGCGATCGGCGTACGCATGTCGGGGTTGCCGAGCTGCGCGAGCACCGAGCCGTCGCGGTACGACACAAGCGAATGGATCACGCTCTGCGGGTGGATCAGCACGTCGATCCGGTCGCCCGGCAGGCCGAAGATCCAGTGCGCCTCGATCACTTCGAGGCCCTTGTTCATCATCGTCGCGGAATCGACGGAAATCTTGCGGCCCATCACCCAGTTCGGATGCTTGCAGGCCTCGTCCGGCGTCACGTCGACGAGCGTGGCCGGCTCGCGCGTGCGGAACGGGCCGCCCGACGCGGTCAGGATGATCTTCGAGATCCCGCCGTGCTCGTTCGCGTCGCGCGGCATGCACTGGAAGATCGCGTTGTGTTCGCTGTCGACCGGCAGCAGGATCGCGCCATGGTCGCGCACGGCGTCCATGAAGATCGCGCCCGACATCACGAGCGATTCCTTGTTCGCGAGCAGGATGCGCTTGCCGGCGCGCGCGGCCGCCAGGCTCGGCGCGAGGCCGGCCGCGCCGACGATCGCCGCGACGACCGTGTCGCAGCCGTCGCTGTTCGACACGTCGACGAGCGCCTGCGGCCCGTACAGCACCGTGGTCTTGTTGCCCGCCGCGCGCAGCTTCGCCTCGACGTGCGCTGCCGTGTTCGCATCGCCGACCACCGCGACTTCGGGTGCGAAGCGCAGGCACTGCTCGACGAGCTTGTCGCCATTGCGGTGCGCGGTCAACGCATAGACCGAGAAACGCTCGGGATGGCGGGCGACCACGTCGAGCGTGCTGTCTCCGATCGAGCCCGTGGAACCGAGCAGTGTCAGACGTTTTTGCATAACAGAAATAGTGGTTTAACCAAGCAGCAGCATTGCGAGCGGCAGCACCGGCAGCAGCGCGTCGACGCGGTCGAGCACGCCGCCGTGACCGGGCAGCAGGCCGCTCGAATCCTTCACGCCCGCCTGACGCTTGAGCAGCGACTCGAACAGGTCGCCGATCACGCTGTACGCAACCAGCAGCGTCAGCGCGGCCCACGCGCCGGGCATCCCGTAGCGCGTCGCGAATGCGGAAAACAGGGTCGGCTCGAACCAGTGCGCGGCCATCGCGGCTCCCGCGACGACCATCACGGCGAGCCAGCCGCCGATCGCGCCTTCCCAGCTCTTCCCGGGACTGATCGTAACGGCCAGTTTACGCTTTCCGAAGGCCTTGCCCGCGAAATATGCACCAATATCGGCCAGCCACACGACCAGCAGCAGCGAGAGCACGAACGGAACGCCCTGCGCACGCGCCGCGACGACCGCGTGCCAGCAGGCCGCGAACACCACGAGCCCGGCCGCGAGCAGGAACGGCCGCCACACGCCGCCCGCGAGTTCCGGCTTGCGGCGCAGCGAGAACGGGCCGACCAGCAGCCAGAACACGCCGGCCGCCATGAAAAGGGGACGGGACGAAGCGGCCTCGACGCCGAGCGGCGCGGTCGCCGCGAGCGCCAGCGCGGCGACGATCGCATAAACGACCGAACCGGCCGCGCCGAGCTTCAGCAGGCGCGCCCATTCCCACGCGGCGAACACGAGCACGACGCCGATCAGCGCGCCGAAGGCCGCGAGCGGCGCGAACAGCGTCACCGGCAGCAACACGGCCAGCATCACGACCGCCGTGATCACACGGGTCTTCAGCATGAAAGGGAATCGGCGTTCTGCGATTGCGGTTCGAGCTGCGCGCTGGTGCGCCCGAAACGGCGCTCGCGCTCGGTATACGACGCGATCGCGTCGGCCAGCGCCGCGCCGTCGAAATCCGGCCAGTATTTGTCGGTGAAATAGAATTCGGCGTACGCGAGCTGCCACAGCAGGAAATTGCTGACGCGCTGCTCGCCGCCGGTGCGGATGAAGAGATCGGGCTCCGGCGCATAGGCCATCGCCAGGTGCGGCGCGAACGCGTCTTCGGTCACCTCGACCTCGCGGCCCTCGCGCACGGCCTGCTCGACGAGTTTCTTCGTCGCCTGCAGGATGTCCCAGCGGCCGCCGTAGTTCGCGGCGATCGTCAGGGTCAGGCGGGTGTTGCGCGCCGTCTTGGTTTCGGCGCGGCGGATCAGTTCGCGGATGCGCGGCTCGAAACGCTCGAGATCGCCCACGACGCGCAGGCGGATCCCGTTCGCATGCAGCTTGCCGATCTCGCGCTCGAGCGCGGTGATGAACAGCCGCATCAGGAACGACACTTCGTCGTTCGGCCGGCGCCAGTTCTCCGAACTGAACGCGAACAGCGTCAGGTATTCGACGCCGGCGCGCGCGCAGCCTTCGACCACCGACCGCACGGCGTCGACGCCGCGGGTGTGCCCCGCGACGCGCGGCAAGCGGCGTTCGGTCGCCCAACGGCCGTTGCCGTCCATGATGATCGCGATATGACGCGGCACGGCGCCGACGTCAGGCACGCGAACGGTAGAGCTGGTATAGGTCATGGCCGTTGAGACAGTTGCGGGAAGAAGGCGGCGCGCGAGGACGGTCGTCAGACCGTCATGATCTCGGCTTCCTTGCTCTGCACGAGCTTGTCGACTTCGGCGACGTGCTTGTCGGTCAGCTTCTGCACGTCGTCGCTCGCACGGCGCTCGTCGTCTTCCGAGATTTCCTTGTCCTTCACGAGCTTCTTGAGCGCTTCGTTCGCGTCGCGGCGCAGGTTGCGGATCGCGACCTTGGCCGTTTCGCCTTCGCTCTTGACCACCTTAGTGAGCTCGCGGCGGCGCTCTTCCGTCAGCGCGGGCATCGGCACGCGGATCAGGTCGCCGGCCGTGGCCGGGTTCAGGCCCAGATCGGCTTCGCGGATGGCCTTCTCGACCTTCGCGACCATGTTCTTTTCCCACGGCTGCACGCCGATCGTGCGTGCGTCGACGAGCGTCAGGTTCGCAACCTGCGAGATCGGCACCATCGAACCGTAGTAGTCGACCTGCACGTGATCGAGCAGACCGGTATGCGCACGGCCCGTACGGATCTTCGCCAGATCGTTCTTGAACGCTTCGATCGAGCGCTGCATCTTCTGCTCTACGCCCTTCTTGACATCAGCGACACTCATTTCAACCTCCGAACCTTCCAACCTTCAATGAACGCGGGCCGCGCCCGGTGCGCCACGCACCACGGCCGGCGACCCGCGCCGCTTGCCCGCATCCGCGGGAGTTTACACGTGGACGAGCGTACCTTCGTCCTCGCCCAGCACGATGCGCTTGAGCGCGCCCGGCTTGTTGATCGAAAACACGCGGATCGGCAGCTTCTGGTCGCGGCACAGCGCGAAGGCCGTCGCGTCCATCACCTGCAGATTGCGGCTGATCGCCTCGTCGAAGCTGATCGTCGTGTAGCGCGTGGCCGACGGATCCTTCTTCGGATCGGCAGAATATACGCCATCGACCTTGGTCGCCTTCAAAACGACCTCGGCGCCCACTTCCGAACCGCGCAGCGCGGCGGCCGTGTCCGTCGTGAAGAACGGGTTGCCCGTGCCGGCCGCGAAGATCACGACCTTGCCTTCCTCGAGCTGGCGGATCGCGCGCGGCCGGATGTACGGCTCGACGACCTGATCCATGCGCAGCGCGGACTGCACGCGCGCGACGATGCCGGCGTGGCGCATCGCGTCCTGCAGCGCCAGCGCGTTCATCATCGTCGCCAGCATCCCCATGTAGTCGGCCGTCGCACGGTCCATGCCGGCCGCACCGCCCGCGACACCGCGGAAAATGTTACCGCCGCCGATCACGACCGCGAGTTGCGTACCGAGACCCACGACTTCGGCGATATCCGCCACCATCCGTTCGATCGTCGCGCGATTGATGCCGAAGGCATCGTCGCCCATCAGCGCTTCGCCGGAGAGTTTGAGGAGGACGCGTTTATAGGCATTGGACATAGGGGCTTCCGAGCGACGAGAGGATGACAACCACGAACTGTAGGGGCGAAATACTGATTCGGGCAAGCGCCGGCGACCGGACCGGGTTTCCCGGCCGGCCGGCGGCGCCGCCGGCCGCGGCGGAGCGGACGCCCGCCGCGGATACTGCCTGACTGCTTACTGCTGCTTTGCTGCTGCGACTTGCGCGGCCACTTCGGCGGCGAAGTCGTCCTGGCGCTTCTCGATGCCTTCGCCGACGACGAACAGCGCGAACTTCTGCACGGTCGCGTTCGCTGCCTTCAGCATCTGCTCGATCGTCTGCTTGTCGTTCTTCACGAACGTCTGGTTCAGCAGCGACACTTCCTTCAGGTACTTCTGGACGCTGCCGTCGACCATCTTCGCGACGATTTCAGCCGGCTTGCCCGATTCGGCAGCCTTCTGCTCGGCGACGCGGCGTTCCGTCTCGATCAGTTCCGCCGGCACGTCGGCCGACGACAGGGCGACCGGCTTCATCGCGGCGATGTGCATCGCGACGTCCTTGCCGACCTGCTCTTCCGCACCCGTGTACTCGACGATCACGCCGATACGCGCGCCGTGCAGGTACGTTGCGATCTTGTTCGCGGTTTCGAAACGGACGAAACGGCGGATCGAGACGTTCTCGCCGATCTTGCCGATCAGGGCCAGGCGGACTGCGTCGACCGTCGAACCGTCGAGCGGCAGTGCCGACAGCGCTGCCACGTCGGCCGGGTTTTGCGTCGCGACGAGTTCTGCAACCGTCTTCGAGAATGCGAGGAAGTCGTCGTTCTTCGCGACGAAGTCGGTTTCGCAGTTCAGCTCGACCAGCGCGCCCGCGTTGCCGCCGACGAACGATGCGACGACGCCTTCTGCCGTCACGCGCGATGCCGCCTTGCTCGCCTTGTTGCCGAGCTTGACGCGCAGCAGCTCTTCAGCCTTGGCCAGGTCGCCGTCGGCTTCCGTCAGCGCCTTCTTGCACTCCATCATCGGTGCGTCGGTCTTTGCGCGCAGTTCTGCCACCATGCTTGCGGTAATTGCCGCCATCATTCGCTCCTTGAGTCTGTATTCACAACGCCGCCCGCTTGGACGCGAACGGCCGAAAATCGTTTCCGGACCCGCGCCGATTCGGCGCGATCAGGTCCGGCGCACAAGCTTAAAAAAAGGGGGCCTGTTGAGAGCCCCCTTTTTGCGCCGGCTCGGGGCCAGTTACGCGTTTTCCTCGACGTACTCGTCGTCGCCACGCGCTGCCTGGACCACTTCGTTGACCGCGTTCGCACGGCCTTCCAGGATCGCGTCGGCCACGCCTTCAGCGTACAGCGCGACTGCCTTGCTCGAGTCGTCGTTGCCCGGGATCACGTAGTCCACACCTTCCGGCGAGTGGTTCGTGTCGACCACGGCGATGACCGGCACGCCCAGCTTGTTCGCTTCCGTGACGGCGATCTTGTGGTAGCCGACGTCGACGACGAAGATTGCGTCCGGAATGCCGCCCATGTCCTTCACGCCGCCGATCGACTTCTGCAGCTTGGCGATTTCGCGTTCGAACAGCAGCGCTTCCTTCTTGCTCATCTTCTCGAGCTCGCCCGCCTCGACTGCCGCTTCCATGTCCTTCAGGCGCTTGATCGATACCTTCAGCGTCTTGAAGTTGGTCATCATGCCGCCGAGCCAGCGTGCGTTGACGTACGGCATGCCCGCACGTTGCGCTTCCTGGGCGATCGTGTCACGCGACTGGCGCTTCGTGCCGACGAACAGGATCGTGCCGCGGTTCGCTGCCAGCTGGCGCACGTACTTCTGTGCGTCCGTGAACATCGGCAGCGTCTTTTCGAGGTTGATGATGTGAATCTTGTTGCGGTGACCGAAAATGAACGGGGCCATCTTCGGGTTCCAGAAGCGCGTCTGGTGACCGAAGTGGACACCCGCTTCCAGCATTTGGCGCATCGTGACTGCCATGTAAATTCTCCACGAGGGTTGGGTCTTAAGCCGGCTGCCGTACCGCCGCGCGTTCCGCGCGGCCGGCACCCTGGTTGCGCCGGCTTGCGATTCGGCACGTGCGAAACTGCCCGTGCCGCAAGCCTTTCATCCTGATGCCGTCGCGATACCACCCCACATCGGGGCATGTTCGGCATTTGGATGTCGACTTAGCCAAAGAGTATAGCACGCCGATTTGTCGGCTCTCAAGTCGCCCGCCACTTTCGCCTGCCGCGGGGCAGCCGGCCGGACAATCCGCGAAAACCCGCACCGGCACCGCCGGCAGGGGCTGCGAGGCCCGCCATAAGGTGCGATAATCCGTCAATTCACCGCATTCCAGGCATACCTCGATGGCTATTACGCTCAAAAACGAACACGACATCGCCGAGATGCGCGTCGCCTGCCGTCTCGCGAGCGAAGTGCTCGACTTCATCACGCCGCACGTCGTCGCGGGCATCACGACCGCCGAACTCGACCGGCTCTGTCACGAATTCATGCTCAACGAGCAGGGCACGATCCCCGCGCCGCTGAACTACCAGCCGCCCGGCTATCCGCCGTACCCGAAGGCCACCTGCATCTCGGTCAACGACGTGATCTGCCACGGCATTCCCGGCGAGAAGGTGATCAAGAACGGCGACGCGCTGAACATCGACATCACCGTGATCAAGAACGGCTACTTCGGCGACACCAGCCGGATGTTCATCGTAGGCGAAGGCTCGATCCTCGCGAAGCGCCTCGTGCAGACCACCTACGAGTGCATGTGGCTCGGCATCGACCAGGTCAAGCCCGGCGCGCACCTTGGCGACATCGGCTACGCGATCCAGAAGCACGCCGAAGCGCACGGCTACAGCGTCGTGCGCGAATACTGCGGCCACGGCATCGGCACGGTGTTCCACGAGGATCCGCAGGTCGTCCACTACGGGCGCCCGGGCACCGGCATCGAACTGAAGGCCGGGATGATCTTCACGATCGAGCCGATGATCAACGCCGGCAAGCGCGACATCCGCACGATGCCCGACCAGTGGACGGTCAAGACGCGCGATCGTAGCCTGTCCGCGCAATGGGAGCACACGGTGCTCGTCACCGAAACCGGCTACGAGGTGCTGACCGTGTCCGCCGGCACGCCGGCACGCCCGGTGTTCGCGCAACCGGCCGCCGCGGTCTGAGCGCCGTCGCGCCCGCCCCGCCCACCCCTCACCTGCTGACCTGAACGGCCGCCCATGAGCGCTCACGCCGCCCCCTCGCCCGCAGCGCTGTCGCGGCGCGCCGAATTCAAGGCCGCCAAGGCCGACCTGCTCGAGCGCTTTCGCAGCGCGACGAACGTCACGTCGCTGATGCACGCGCTGTCGAGACTCACCGACGATGCGCTCAAGCGCGTGTGGGACGACTGCGGGCTGCCCGCGACGCTCGCGCTCGTCGCCGTCGGCGGCTACGGGCGCGGCGAGCTCGCGCCCCACTCCGACGTCGACATCCTGGTGCTGCTGCCCGATGCGCACGACCCGGCGCTCGACGCGCGGATCGAGCGCTTCATCGGGATGGCGTGGGATCTCGGCCTCGAGATCGGCAGCAGCGTGCGCACGGTCGAGCAATGCATCGAGGAGGCGTCGCAGGACGTCACCGTGCAGACCTCGCTGCTCGAAGCGCGCCGCATCGTCGGCAGCACCGCGCTGTTCGAGCGCTTCACCGTGCGGTATCACGAGGCGCTCGACGCGCGCGCCTTCTTCACCGCGAAGGTGCTCGAGATGCGTCAGCGCCACGCGAAGTTCCAGGACACGCCGTACAGCCTCGAGCCGAACGTGAAGGAGAGCCCCGGCGGGCTGCGCGACCTGCAGACGATCCTGTGGATCGCGCGCGCGGCCGGCTTCGGCAGCAGCTGGCGCGAGCTCGACACGCGCGGCCTCATCACCGATCGCGAGGCGCGCGAGCTGCGCCGCAACGAAGGATTCCTGAAGACGCTGCGCGCGCGCCTGCACGTGATCGCCGGACGCCGCCAGGACATGCTCGTGTTCGACCTGCAGACGCAGGCCGCCGAGAGCTTCGGCTACCGGCCGACGCAGGCCAAGCGCGCGAGCGAGCAGCTGATGCGCCGCTACTACTGGGCCGCGAAAGCGGTCACGCAGCTGGCGACGATCCTGATCCAGAACATCGAGGCGCAGCTGTTCCCCGCGACGAGCGGCATCACGCGCGTGCTGTCGCCCGATCGCTTCGTCGAGAAGCAGGGCATGCTCGAGATCGTCGACGACGGCGTGTTCGAACGCCATCCCGACGCGATCCTCGAGGCGTTCCTGCTGTACGAGGCGACCCGCGGCGTGAAGGGCCTGTCCGCCCGCACGCTGCGCGCGCTCTACAACTCGCGCGAGATCATGAACCACACGTGGCGGCGCGATCCGCAGAACCGCCGCACGTTCATGCAGATCCTGCAGCAGCCCGAAGGCATCACGCATGCGTTCCGGCTGATGAACCAGACGAGCGTGCTCGGCCGCTACCTGCTGAATTTCCGCCGCATCGTCGGCCAGATGCAGCACGACCTGTACCACGTGTACACGGTCGACCAGCACATCCTGATGGTGTTGCGCAACATCCGCCGCTTCGCGGTGGCCGAGCATGCGCACGAGTACCCGTTCTGCAGCCAGCTGATCGGCAACTTCGAGCGCCCGTGGGTGCTGTACGTCGCGGCGCTGTTCCACGACATCGCGAAAGGCCGCGGCGGCGACCACTCGACGCTCGGGATGGCCGACGCGCGGCGCTTCTGCCGCGAGCACGGGATCACCGGCGACGACGCGTCGCTGATCGTGTGGCTCGTCCAGCATCACCTGACGATGAGCCAGGTCGCGCAGAAGCAGGACACGAGCGACCCGGAAGTCATCAAGCGCTTCGCCGAAGTCGTCGGCAACGAGCGCTACCTCACCGCACTCTACCTGCTGACCGTCGCCGATATCCGCGGCACGAGCCCGAAGGTGTGGAACACGTGGAAGGGCAAGCTGCTCGAGGACCTGTACCGCATCACGCTCGCGGTGCTCGGCGGAGCGAACCCCGACGCGCATTCGGAACTGAAGTCGCGGCAGGAGCAGGCGCTCGCGCTGCTGCGCCTAGAGACCGTGCCCGACGACGCGCACCGCGCGCTGTGGGACCAGCTCGACGTCGGCTTCTTCCTGCGTCACGACGCGGCCGACATCGCATGGCAGACGCGCGTGCTGTACCGGCACGTGAACGCCGAAACCGCGATCGTGCGCGCGCGGCCGTCGCCGATCGGCGACGCGCTGCAGGTGCTCGTGTACGTGAAGGATCGCCCCGACCTGTTCGCGGGCATCTGCGCGTACTTCGACCGCAACGGGCTGTCGGTGCTCGATGCACGTGTCAGCACGACGCGGCACGGCTATGCGCTCGACAACTTCATCGTCACGCAGACCGAACGCGACGTGCGCTACCGCGACATCGCGAATCTCGTCGAACAGCAACTCGCAGCGCGCCTGGCCGAAACCGCGTCGCTGCCGGAGCCGTCCAAGGGCCGCCTGTCGCGGTTGTCGCGGACGTTTCCGATCACGCCGCGCGTCGACCTCCGGGCCGACGAGCGCGGCCAGTACTACATCCTGTCCGTGTCCGCCAACGACCGGCCGGGCCTTCTCTATTCGATCGCGCGCGTCCTGGCCGAGCATCAGGTCGGCGTCCACGCGGCGCGGATCAATACGCTCGGCGAACGCGTCGAGGACATCTTCCTGCTCGACGGTGCCGGCCTGTCCGACAACCGCCTGCAGATCCAGCTCGAAACCGAATTGCTGCGCGCGATCGCAGTCTGAATGAATCCCAGCGTTTATGCGCACCAAATTAACCGTCAAGAATCCGAAGCCGGCGTCGCCGACCCGCGCCCCTGTCCGCTCCGGCAGCCTCGTCGCCCGCAAGGCGGTGCGCCCAGCCGCGCTACCCGCAGGCGACAAGCCGGCGCGCCCGAAGAAGGCCGCGCCGGCCGCCGCCGGCGAACGCTCGTTCAAGCCGCGCGGCGCGGCAGGCGCCGAGCGCCCGGGCGCGGATCGCGCACCGGCCAAGCGTGCGCCGCGTGAGGGCGGTGCCGAACGCGGCACGCGCGCGCCGTATCGCGACAACGCATCCGGCGAAGGCGCAAAGCGCAGTTTCGGCGACCGTCGCACGTCGTCCGATCGTCCGCCCCGTCGTGACGACGATGCACGTCCGCGTCGCGCGGGTGGCGAAGGCGGCCCGCGTGCGCCCTATCGCGACAACGCATCCGGCGAAGGCGCAAAGCGCAGTTTCGGCGACCGTCGCACGTCGTCGGATCGTCCGCCGCGCCGTGATGACGATGCACGTCCGCGTCGCGCGGGTGGCGAAGGTGGCCCGCGTGCGCCGTATCGCGACAACGCATCCGGCGAAGGGGCGAAGCGCAGTTTCGGCGACCGTCGCACGTCGTCGGATCGCCCGCCCCGTCGTGACGACGATGCACGTCCGCGTCGCGCGGGTGGCGAAGGCGGCGCACGTGCGCCGTATCGCGACAACGCATCCGGCGAAGGCGCAAAACGCAGTTTCGGCGACCGTCGCACGTCGTCGGATCGCCCGCCGCGTCGCGACGACGATGCACGTCCGCGTCGCGCGGGTGGCGAAGGCGGCGCACGTGCGCCCTATCGCGACAACGCATCCGGCGAAGGCGCAAAACGCAGCTTCGGCGACCGTCGCACGTCGTCCGATCGCCCGCCGCGTCGTGATGACGACGCCCGCCCGCGCCGCGCAGGCGCCGATGAAGGCAAACGCCCGTCCTATCGCGACAAGGCATCCGGCGAAGGCGCGAAGCGCAGCTTCGGCGAACGCCCGACGCGCCCCGCACGCGACGGCGAACGCCGCTCGTTCGGTGCGGTCAAGACCGCGCAACCGGTCAAGCGCGCGGCGGCCGACGTCGACCACGGCGACGAAACCGGCCTGATGCGCCTGTCGAAGCGCATGTCCGAACTCGGCCTGTGCTCGCGCCGCGAAGCCGACGAATGGATCGAAAAGGGCTGGGTGCTCGTCGACGGCGAACGCATCGACACGCTCGGCACCAAGGTCCGCCCGGACCAGAAGATCGAGATCGACGAGCGCGCGAGCGCCGCGCAGGCCGCGCAGGTGACGATCCTGCTGCACAAGCCGGTCGGCTACGTGTCGGGTCAGGCGGAAGACGGCTATGAGCCGGCATCGGTGCTGATCACGCGCGCCAACCAGTGGAGCGGCGACCGCTCGCCGCTGCGCTTCCCGCCGCAGCACCTGCACGCGCTCGCGCCGGCCGGCCGGCTCGACATCGACTCCACCGGCCTGCTCGTACTGACGCAGAATGGCGTGATCGCGAAGCAGCTGATCGGCGAGCAGTCGGACATCGACAAGGAGTATCTGGTGCGCGTGCGCTTCGGCGAACGGCTGATCGACATCGACCAGCACTTCCCCGCGGAATCGCTCGCGAAGCTGCGCCACGGCCTCGAACTCGACGGCGTCCCGCTGAAGCCGGCGATGGTGAGTTGGCAGAATGGCGAACAGCTGCGTTTCGTGCTGCGTGAAGGCAAGAAGCGCCAGATCCGCCGCATGTGCGAACTGGTCGGTCTCGAAGTGATCGGCCTGAAGCGCGTGCGGATGGGCCGCGTGATGCTCGGCGCGCTGCCGCAGGGGCAATGGCGCTACCTGTCGGCCGACGAGTCGTTCTGACAGCGGGCACGCGCTGCGTGCCGCACCATGAAACAAGCCCGCGCAAGCGGGCTTTTTCGTGTCCGGTACGAAACCACGCGCAACACGGCGCGCGCAGCCGCATCAAGGTCAGTCGTCGGCTGCCGGATCGAGCCCCGGGAACAGCACCTCGGTGAAGCCGAAGCGCGTGAAGTCGGTGATCCGCATCGGATACAGCTTGCCGATCAGGTGATCGTATTCGTGCTGGACGACCCGCGCATGGAAGCCTTCCGCGACACGGTCGAGCTTCGCGCCGAACTGGTCGAAGCCGCTGTAACGCACCTTCGCGTAGCGGCTGACGACGCCGCGCATGCCCGGCACCGACAGGCAGCCTTCCCAGCCCTCTTCCATGTCCGGCGGCATGTACTCGAGCTTCGGGTTGATCAGCACGGTCTCGGGCACCGGCGGTGCGTCCGGATAACGGTTGTTGCTGCCGAAGCCGAAGATGATGATCTGCAGCCCGACGCCGATCTGCGGCGCGGCAAGCCCCGCGCCGTTCGCGTGATGCATCGTCTCGAACATGTCCGCGACGATCTCGTGCAGCTCGGGGGTGTCGAACCGCTCGACCGGCTTGGCGACTTCGAGCAGGCGCGGATCGCCCATCTTCAGGATCTCGCGAATCATGGCGTGTTGCCCTCCAGGAGTTGGTGCAGTCCGTCTTCGTCCAGCACGGGGATGCCGAGTTCCTCGGCCTTCGCGAGCTTGCTGCCGGCGTCGGCGCCCGCGACCACATAATCCGTCTTCTTCGATACCGAGCCCGCGACTTTCGCGCCGGCCGCTTCGAGCATCTCCTTCGCCGCGTCGCGCGTGAGGTTCGGCAGCGTGCCCGTCAGCACGACCGTCTTGCCGGCGAGCACGCCCTGCGGCGCCTTCGGCGCGGGCGGGCCTTCGGGCCACGTGACCTTGCCGGGCGCGCGCAATTGCTCGATCACCGTGCGGTTGTGCTCTTCCGCGAAGAACTGGTGAATCGACTCGGCCACGATCGGCCCGACGTCGTTCACTTCGAGCAGCTCCTCGATCGACGCGTCCATGATCGGGGTCAGCGACCCGAAATGCTTCGCGAGATCCTTCGCGGTCGATTCGCCGACATGGCGGATCCCGAGCCCGTAGATGAAGCGCGCGAGCGTCGTGTGCTTCGCCTTCTCGAGCGAGTCGAGCAGATTCTGCGCGGACTTCTCGGCGAACCGGTCGAGTTCAGCGAGCGTCGCGAAACCGAGATTGAACAGGTCGGCCGGCGTGCGTACGAGATTCAGTTCGACGAGCTGATCGATGATCTTCTCGCCGAGCCCGTCGATGTCGAGCGCGCGGCGCTGCGCGAAGTGCCACAGCGCCTGCTTGCGCTGCGCCGGGCAGAACAGCCCGCCCGTGCAGCGCGCGATCGCCTCGTCCGGCAGGCGCTCGATCTTCGAGCCGCACACCGGGCACTCGGTCGGCATCACGAACTCGGCCGCATCATCCGGCCGGCGCTCGAGCAACGCACCGACGACCTCGGGGATCACGTCGCCCGCGCGCCGCACGATCACGGTATCGCCGATCCGGATGTCCTTGCGGCGCACTTCGTCCTCGTTGTGCAGCGTCGCGTTGGTCACCGTCGCGCCGCCGACGAACACGGGTTCGAGCCGCGCGACCGGCGTGATCGCGCCCGTGCGGCCGACCTGCACGTCGATCGCGACGAGCTTCGTCAGCGCTTCCTGCGCCGGGAACTTGTGCGCGAGCGCGAAGCGCGGCGCGCGCGACACGAAGCCGAGGCGGTCCTGCTCGTCGCGCCGGTTCACCTTGTAGACGACGCCGTCGATGTCGTACGGCAGCGACTCGCGCTTCTCGCCGACCTTGCGGAAGAAGCCGAGCAGGCCGTCGGCGCCCTGCACGACCGCGCGTTCGCGGTTCACCGGCAGGCCGAGCGTCTCGTACCAGTCGAGCAGCGCGCTGTGCGTGTCCGGCATCGGCATCCCGTCGAGCCTGCCGACCCCGTACGCGAAGAACGACAGCGGACGCTGCGCGGTGATCTTCGGGTCGAGCTGGCGCAGGCTGCCGGCCGCCGCATTGCGCGGGTTCGCGAATTCGCGCTGCTCGGCCGCGCGCTGGCGTTCGTTCAGGCGTGCGAAATCACGCTTGAACATCAGCACCTCGCCGCGCACGTCGAGCACGGCCGGCACGTGCTTGCCCTTCAGCTTCAGCGGGATCGAGCGGATCGTGCGGACGTTCTCGGTCACGTCCTCGCCGGTCGTGCCGTCGCCGCGCGTCGACGCCTGCACGAACATGCCCTGCTCGTAGCGCAGCGAGATCGCAAGCCCGTCGAACTTCAGCTCGCACGCGTATTCGACCGGGTCCGTCACCGAGCCGGCGAGATCAGTCGTCTTGTCGAGCGCATCGGCGACGCGCTTGTCGAATGCGACGATGTCTTCGTCGGCGAAGCCGTTGTTCAGCGACAGCATCGGCGCGTCGTGGACGACCGGCGTGAAACCGCCCGCCACTTCGCCTCCGACGCGCTGCGTCGGCGAATCGGGCGTCACGAGTTCGGGATGATCGGTTTCGAGTTGCTGCAGCTCGCCGAACAGCCGATCGTATTCGGCGTCGGGCAGGTCCGGCTGGTCGAGCACGTAATAGGCGTAATTCGCCCGCTCGAGTTGGTCGCGCAGCCACGCGGCACGCGCGTCGGGCTGGCTGGCTGGCGGTTCGGCTTGGGTTCGGGCCATGCTGGCGGCAGATTCGTTCTGAAAAATCGGATGTCCGATTATCTCAGTTTGACGCCGCGACGGGGGCGCGCGATGCGTGCCGCGCAGGCCCGCTGCAGCACACCCAGGCGGGGTGTGTGCACTGCAGCAGCAGCGACCGACGGGCGACGGCACGTCAGGCCGCCGCCCGTGCAACGCGTTACTGGCTGAAGAGACGGCGCGTGACCGGCGAACCGGCCGGGATGCCCGCTTCCTCGAGCTTCGCGTACAGCTTCATCAGTTGCTGGTCGATCGCGACGAGCGTCGATTCCGGCAGCGGCCGGCGCGAATCGTCGACGACCCGCGCGCCGATCCGCTCGGACAGCGACTTCGCGTAATCGCACATCAGCCGGAATGGCAGGATGTCCTCTTCGGCGACCGGCACGTCGAGCACCAGCGTGATGATGTTGCCGCCCTTGTAGGTCAGGTCGTCGCGCAGGAAGTTCGTGTCGCCGAACTGCAGCATGAACACGGGGTTCTGCTTCGCGTCGAGCTTCACGAACCGCGTGCCGTCACGCGACAGCAGCAACCCGTCCTGGGACGCGACGGCCTGCACGTAGTTCGCCGACCACGGCGCGCCGTCCGACATCACGTTGATCGACAACTGCGCGTCGCACTGCGCGGCAAAGCCGTCGAGCTCGCGCGCCATCGCGACCGTCTCCATCATGTCGGGGAATTCCGGTGCGCCGTCGATCGTGTCGGCGAACTGCTGGACGCCCGTCACGAACTCGGAGAATTCGAGCTCGTTCAGCGCGCCGCTGCGGTTCGCGAGCTGCGCGGCCGCGCGCAGCTCTTCATAGCGCACGCCGTTCTGCAGCAGCTCCCATTGGCCGCCCTCCGGCTTGCCTTCGATATGCACGGGCTTGCTGCCCGCGCGGCGCAGCCGCTGCGCGGCCGGCAGGATCTTGTCGCCCGGCAGCGGCGCGCCGAGGCGAATCGGCACGATGCAGTCGATCCGGCGGTCGACGATCGCGGGCGGCGCCGACGAAATCGTCGTGGCGGCCGGCAGCACGGGTTCGGCCGGTTCGTGCGATGCGGCGGCGGCCGGCGCTTCCTGCGCGGCGGCTGCATCGTCGACGGCCTGCTCGGCCGACTCGGTCGACCCCGACGGCGCGTCGCCTCCGGTGGCTTCGGCCTGCAGGTCGGCCGGCGTGTCGGCAGGCGCCACGCCGCCGAAGGTCGGCTCGACGCGCGCGGCTTCGACCGGCGCGCTCGCGGCGGCGGCGGCCGGTGCCGGCGCCGCGGGCTCGCGGCGTGCGGGCTGGCGCACCGGCTCGATGAACGGCAGCTCTTCGTCGCGCTCGGGGCGATTCATCGCCTCGACCGCCTCTTCCGGCATCGGGCGCGGCATCCTGCGCCGCACCTTCGCGCCCTGCCACGCGTTGTAGACCACGACGCCGCCCACCACGACGGCGCCCGCGCCGATCAAACCGAGTGTCAACTCGTCCATGCACGCTCCATCAGCAATTCTTGTTCGTCGGAACCGCGAACGGGCGCCCATGCGCCGCGCGAACGCGGTCCGGTTTCTTCAAACGTCAATTCTGGGCAAAACCCGCGGCGGTTTCCATGTCCACCGCGACGATCCGCGACACGCCCTGCTCCTGCATCGTCACGCCGATCAGTTGCTGCGCCATCTCCATCGCGATCTTGTTGTGCGAGATGAAGAGGAACTGCGTCTTGTCGGACATCGCGCGCACGAGATTCGCGAAACGCTCGGTGTTCGCGTCGTCGAGCGGCGCGTCGACCTCGTCTAGCAGACAGAACGGCGCCGGGTTCAACTGGAACATCGCGAACACCAGTGCGGTGGCGGTCAGCGCCTTTTCGCCACCCGACAGCAGGTGGATGGTCGCGTTCTTCTTGCCCGGCGGCTGCGCCATCACCTGCACGCCCGCATCGAGGATTTCGTCGCCCGTCATGATCAGCTTCGCCTGGCCGCCGCCGAACAGGCGCGGGAACAGGTCGCTGAAGTGACGGTTGACCTCGTCGAAGGTACCCTGCAGCAGCGTGCGGGTTTCCTGGTCGATCTTGTGGATCGCATCCTCGAGCGTCGTGATCGCGTCGGTCAGGTCGGCCGACTGCGCATCGAGGAACACCTTGCGCTCGCTCGCGGCCTTCAGCTCGTCGAGCGCGGCCATGTTGACCGGACCCAGCGCGTTGATCGCGTTGTTCAGGCGCGTGACCTCGCCCTGCAGGTACGACGGTTTCAGGTCCGGCGTCAGCTTCTCGCGCAGCGCTTCCTCGTCGACCTCGGCCGCCGCGAGCTGCTCGGCAAACTGCTCGACGGACAGGCGCGCGGCCTGCTCCTTCAGCTGCAGCTCGGTGATGCGGTCGCGCAGCGGCTGCAGCGAACGCTCGGCGACGAGACGCTGCTCGTCCGACGCGCGCAGCTTCGCAGTCAGGTCGTCGAGTTCGATCCGCGCGGCCTGCAGCGCCTCTTCCTTCACCGCGCGAATTTCGAGCGCGTCCTGCAGGCCCGTGTGCGCGGTCTGCTCGTTGATCGTTTCGAGTTCGGCGCGCGCGTCTTCCAGCGACGCGGCGACGCGCTCGCTCTGCTCGTGCGCGACCTGGATGCTGCGCTTCAGTTCGTCGATCCGCGTGACCGCGTTGCGCGCGGCGAAGCGCGCGTCGTTCGCGCCGCGCTCGAGATCGCGCGCTTCCTGGCGCGCCTGCGTCAGCGATTCGTCGAGCGCCTCGAACGCGAGCTGGTTGTCCTCGAAGCGCGCCTGCAGTTCCGCGAGTTCGCCGTCGAAGCGCTCGAAGTTCGCTTCCGATTCCGCGCGCAATGCGCGCTGCTCGTCGATCTGCGCGCCGATCTCCTCGAGTTCCTCGCGGATCTGCGTGCTGCGCTGCGTGTAGCGTTCATGCGCCTGGGCGAGCTTCAGCACGTCCATCTGCAATGCATGCACGCGCTGGGTCGCGCGTTCGGCCTGCGCGCGCACGTCGCCGAGCGCCTGCGTGGCCTGCGTGTGCGCGGCTTCCGCGCGCACCGCCGCCGTGCGGGCCTCGTCGGCCAGCAGCGCCTGCGCGCGCACCTGGCGCGTCAGGTTTTCGATCTCCTGCTGGCGGGCCAGCATCCCGGCCTGCTCCGAATCGGCCGCGTACAGCTGCACGCCGACACGCGTGACGATGTGGCCGGCCTTCACGACGAACGCGCCGCCGGCCGGCAGTTGCGCGCGCGTCGCGAGTGCCTGCGCGACGTCGTCGGCGACGTACACGTTGCCGAGCCAGTCGTTCAGCACCGCGCGGATGCCTGCATCGTCGATGCGCACGAGCGACAGCACCGGGCGCAGCCCGGCCGCGGCGGCCGGCGGCTCGCCGGCCACGGGCGGCGCGTAGAACGCGAGCTTCGCGGGCGGCGCATCGGTCGCGAACGCCTTCACCCAGTCGAGATTCGACACTTCGAGCGCGGCCAGCCGCTCGCGCAGCACGGCCTCGAGCGCCGCTTCCCAGCCGGCCTCGACGTGCAGCTTCTTCCAGAGACGCGGCAGCGCGCCGAGCTCGTGCTTGTCGAGCCACGGCTGGATCTTGCCTTCGGTCTGCACGTTCTCCTGCAGCTGCTTGAGCGCGGCGAGCCGCGCCTCGAGCTGGTGGATCTGCGCGCTTTCGGCCTGCACGCGCTCCTGGGCCGCGCGGCGCTCGCCGTCGAGACGCGGTACCGTTTCCTGCGCATCGGCGAGGCGCGCCTGGGCTTCGGCGAGGATTTCTTCCTGCTCGGCGAGCTGCATGCGCAGTTCCTCGAGCTGCGCTTCGTCGGGCGCGTCGAGCCCGCCCGCCTCGGACTTCAGGCGCTCGTGGCGCTGTTGAAGCTGCTGGAGCTGCTGGTCGGCATTGCGCTGGTGTGCGGCCTCGAGCTTCAGCGACTGTTCGGTCTGCGCGATCCGCGCGCGCTCGTCGTTGAGCTGCGCCTGCGCATCGCGCCATTTCGCCTCGAGCGCCGGCAGCGCGTCGTGTTTCGCGGCCGCGTTGTCTTCGGCGAGCGCGGCCTTCTCGTCGGCCATCGCGCGCGCTTCCTCGGCTTCCTCGAGCTCGTCCTGCGCCTTCTCGGCCTGCGCGCGCCATTGCTCGCGCTGCGCGTTCAGCGCGGCGATCTGCGCCTGCACGCGGTTGCGCGATTCGACGATGAACTTGATCTCGGCCTCGAGGCGGCTCACTTCGGCGTTGGCCTCGTAGAGCGCGCCCTGCGCGCCCTGCATCGCGTCGCTCGCCGAGTAATGCGCGACCCGCAGCGTCTCGAGCTGCGATTCGACCTCGCGCAGTTTCGCCGTCTGCGCCTCGAGGTCGATCTGCGCCTGTTCGATCGCGCGCTGCTGCTTCTGCTGCTCGCCGGCGGCCTCGTTCTTGCGCAGCAGCCACAACAGGCGCTGCTTCTCCTCGCCGTCGGCGACGAGTTCCTTGTACTTGGTCGCGACGACGGCCTGCGCCTCGAGCTTCTCGAGGTTCGCGCCGAGCTCGCGGACGATGTCCTCGACGCGCGTCAGGTTCTCGCGCGTGTCGTGCAGGCGGTTCTCGGTCTCGCGGCGGCGCTCCTTGTACTTCGACACGCCCGCGGCTTCCTCGAGGAACACGCGCAGCTCTTCCGGCTTCGCCTCGATGATCCGCGCGATCATGCCCTGCCCGATGATCGCGTACGCGCGGGGCCCGAGGCCCGTGCCGAGGAAGATGTCCTGGATGTCGCGGCGGCGCGCCGGCAGGTTGTTGATGTAGTAGCTCGACGTGCCGTCGCGCGTCAGCACGCGCTTCACGGCAATCTCGCCGTACTGGCCCCACTGCCCGGCCGCGCGGCCGTCGGAGTTGTCGAAGATCAGTTCGACGCTGGCCCGGCTGCCGGGCTTGCGGGCGGTCGAGCCGTTGAAGATCACGTCCTGCATCGACTCGCCGCGCAGCTCGGACGCGCGCGACTCGCCGAGCACCCAGCGCACGGCATCGATGATGTTGGACTTGCCGCACCCGTTCGGGCCCACCACGCCGACAAGCTGGCCCGGAACCTGGAAATGCGTGGGATCGACAAAGGATTTGAAGCCAGCGAGTTTGATCGAGCTCAGACGCACGGCGGTATCGGATGTGAAGAAGAGGTGAAACGGACGGGGCCGCGACGCGCGGGGCCGGACGGCCCGTGCGCGCGATGCGCCCCGGAATTCAAAAGCGGGGCCGCGCGCATCTCAAGCGTTGGGCCCCGCAAACGGCTTCCATCATACCATCGCGCGTGCGCCGTCCCGCCCGTCGCCGGGTTTGCCCGATGCCGGCGCGGCACGATGGACCCGGCTCGACAGCAGCGTCGCCAGCACGATGCACGCGCCGCCCGCCCACTCTCGCGCGCTCGGCAGTTCGCTCGCGAACACCCACGCCGACAGCGCGGTGATCACGATCTCGAACAGCATGATGATCGACGCGCGGTTCGCCGGCACGCGCGCGAGCCCGTATTGCACGAGCAGGTTGTTGGCGGCCATCGTCACGCCGATCGCGGCGATGATCGCTGCCGCGACGCCGAGCTGGCTTCCCGCCGGCGCGGCCGGCAGCCCCTCGAACAGCGACGCGACCGCGCCGAACACCGCCGCGCCGCCGAACAGCGTCGCCGTGCGCATCTCGGCGCGCATCTCCGGCAGCTCGCGGCTCGCCTTGATCACGAGCACGTTGCTCATCGCGAAACTCAGGCCGGCCGCGAGCCCCGCCCATTCGGCCGGGTTGGCCGGCAGCGGCACGCCGAGCTGCGGCGACCACAGCATCAGCATCGCGCCGCCGATCGACAGCGCCGCGAGCGCCGCGCCGGCCCAGGTCAGCCGCTCGCGCAGCAGGAAATGCGCGTAGATCGCGGTCCATGCCGGGGTCAGGTAGAACAGCAGCATCACGCGCAGCACTTCGCCGTGGATCGTGCCCCACACGAAACCGAGGTTGGTCACGCCCGCCGTGATCGCGATGCCCGGCAGCACCCAGTGCCAGCGCAGCGTGGCGATCGTGCGGTGCCGCACGACGACCACGAACAGGAACGCGACCGCGCTCGTCAGCGCGCTCGCCAGCGTGCCGGTGAGCCCGAGCGACGCGAGAATCCGCAGCGGATACCAGATCAGGCCCCATACCGACGCGCCGATCAGGATGGCCAGCGTCGGCAGGCTGCCGCGTACCGCGTTATTCATTTGATTCGCTACCCTTTATTCGAGCGGCCCGGCCGCCGTTCCGGCGGGCCGCGACCGCATTGCGTCACGTTATAATCATCCGTTGCGAGCCGCGCGCCGTCGGCGCCCGCTCGCAGCCGTGCGGCACCCGCGCCGCCCCTTTCGCCCTTTCGCTCCAACCGGCCGCGATGGCCGCTTCGCCCGTGAACCCTCGACTCGACTCGCTCCAGCCCTATCCCTTCGAAAAGCTGCGCGCCCTGTTCAAGGACGTGACGCCTTCCGGCGACCTGAAACCGATCAGCTTCGGCATCGGCGAGCCCAAGCACCCGACGCCGGCGCTGATCCGCGACGCCGTGGTGGCCGCGCTCGACGGTCTCGCGTCGTACCCGGCCACGGCCGGCTCGGACGCGCTGCGCACGTCGATCGCACACTGGCTCGAACGCCGCTACGGGCTGCCTGCAATCGACCCGGCCACGCAGGTGCTGCCGGTGTCGGGGTCGCGCGAGGCGCTGTTCTCGCTCGCGCAGACGGTGATCGACGCGCGCCCGCGCGCGGATGGCAAGAAGGCGATCGTACTCTGTCCGAATCCGTTCTATCAAATTTACGAAGGCGCGGCGCTGCTGGCCGGTGCCGAACCCTATTTCGCGAACAGCGACCCGGCCCGCAACTTCGCGTGCGACTACGCGGCCGTGCCCGATGAAGTGTGGGCGCGCACCCAGCTGCTGTACGTGTGCTCGCCGGGCAACCCGACGGGCGCCGTGCTGACGCTCGACGACTGGCGCGAGCTGTTCGCGCTGTCCGACCGCCACGGTTTCGTGATCGCGTCCGACGAGTGCTATTCGGAGATCTATTTCGACGAAGCGGCGCCGCCGCTCGGCGGCCTCGAGGCCGCGCACCGCCTCGGCCGCGGCTTCGAGCGGCTCGTGATGCTGTCGAGCCTGTCGAAGCGCTCGAACGTGCCGGGCATGCGCTCGGGCTTCGTCGCCGGCGACGCCGCGCTGCTGAAGAAATTCCTGCTGTACCGCACGTACCACGGCGCCGCGCTGTCGCCGGTCTGGCAGCATGCGAGCATCGCCGCGTGGAACGACGAAGCGCACGTGCGCGAGAACCGCGCGCTGTACCTGCAGAAGTTCAGCACGGTCACGCCGATGCTGGCCGACGTGATCGACGTGAAGCTACCCGACGCCGCGTTCTACCTGTGGGCCAACGTCGCGCGCACTGGCCTGTCGGACACCGAGTTCGCCCGCCGCCTGTACGCCGACTATAATGTGACGGTTCTGCCCGGCTCGTACCTCGCGCGCGATGCGCACGGCACGAATCCGGGCCGCGATTTCATCCGGATCGCGCTCGTCGCGGGCACCCCCGAATGCGTCGAGGGCGCGCAACGCATCGTCGATTTCTGCCGGGCTCTCGCGCGGTAAGACGTCCATCCCGATCAATTCCATTCATCTCCTGCGAAAACGAACATGTCGCAACAACTTCAGCAAATCATCGATACCGCCTGGGAAAACCGCGCCGAGCTGTCGCCGAAGGCCGCGCCCGCCGACGTCCGCGAAGCCGTCGCGCACGCGATCGAGCAGCTCGACAAGGGTGCACTGCGCGTCGCCGAGAAGATCGACGGCAACTGGACCGTCCATCAGTGGCTGAAGAAGGCCGTGCTGCTGTCGTTCCGCCTGGAGGACAACGCACCGATGCCGGCGGGCGGCTACTCGCAGTTCTACGACAAGGTGCCGTCGAAGTTCGCGAACTACACGGCCGAAGACTTCGCCGCGGGCGGCTTCCGCGTCGTGCCGCCGGCCATCGCGCGCCGCGGCTCGTTCATCGCGAAGAACGTCGTGCTGATGCCGTCGTACACCAACATCGGCGCGTACGTCGACGAAGGCACGATGGTCGACACGTGGGCGACGGTCGGCTCGTGCGCGCAGATCGGCAAGAACGTGCACCTGTCGGGCGGCGTCGGCATCGGCGGCGTGCTCGAGCCGCTGCAGGCCAACCCGGTCATCATCGAAGACAACTGCTTCATCGGCGCGCGCTCGGAAGTCGTCGAAGGCGTGATCGTCGAGGAGAACTCGGTGATCTCGATGGGCGTGTACCTCGGCCAGAGCACCAAGATCTACGATCGCGAAACGGGCGAAGTCAGCTACGGCCGCATCCCGGCCGGCTCGGTCGTCGTCGCCGGCAACCTGCCGTCGAAGGACGGCTCGCACAGCCTGTACTGCGCGGTGATCGTGAAGAAGGTCGACGCGAAGACCCGCGCGAAGGTCGGTCTGAACGAGCTGCTGCGAGGCGACTGATGGCGAAGCCGCGCACCGTGGTCGTCTACGGCATTCCGAACTGCGACACCGTGAAGAAGGCCCGCGTGTGGCTCGACGATCACGGCGTCGCGTTCGAGTTCCACGACTTCAAGAAGCTCGGCGTCAGCGCACCGCTGGTCGAAGACTGGCTGAAGGACGTATCGCTCGACGCGCTCGTGAACAAGCGCGGCACGACGTGGCGCGGCCTGGACGACGCCATGAAGGCGGCCGCGGAAACGAAGTCCGGCGCGGTTGCGCTGATGATCCACAAGCCGTCGGTCATCAAGCGCCCCGTGCTCGTCGTCAACGGCCGCGTGAAATCGCTCGGCTTCGTGGCCGATCAGTACGCGGCGCTGTTTGCCGCCTAGGGCGGCCCGCGCGGCGCCCACGCTGCACACGACGCCTCATCGCTGCCGGCCACCGCGCCGGCATTTTTTATCGAAAGTGGTCCGAACCATGTCCGCCACCCTAGCCCTTACCGAACAGCTGATCGCCCGCGCGTCCGTCACGCCCGACGACCAGCATTGCCAGCAGATCATGACCGAGCGCCTCGCCGCGCTCGGCTTCGAATGCGAAACCATCGCGTCGCACGGCGTGACCAACCTGTGGGCCGTCAAGCGCGGCGCCGACGGCCGCGACGGCAAGCTGCTCGCGTTCGCGGGCCACACCGACGTCGTGCCGACCGGCCCGCTCGAGCAGTGGACCTCGCCGCCGTTCATTCCCGCGCATCGTGACGGCAAGCTGTACGGCCGCGGCGCGGCCGACATGAAGACGTCGCTCGCGGCGTTCGTCGTCGCGTCCGAGGAATTCGTCGCGGCCCACCCCGGCCACCGCGGCGCGATCGCGTTCCTGATCACGAGCGACGAGGAAGGCCCGGCCACCGACGGCACCGTGAAAGTCGTCGAGCTGCTCGAAGCGCGCGGCGAACGTCTCGACTACTGCATCGTCGGCGAGCCGACGTCGACCACCGAACTCGGCGACGTCGTGAAGAACGGCCGCCGCGGCTCGATGTCGGGCGAACTGATCGTCAAGGGCGTGCAGGGCCACATCGCCTACCCTCACCTCGCGAAGAACCCGATCCACCTGCTCGCGCCGGCGCTCGCCGAGCTCGCCGCCGAACAGTGGGACGAAGGCAACGAATACTTCCCGCCGACCACCTGGCAGGTGTCGAACCTGCACGCCGGCACCGGTGCGACCAACGTGATCCCCGGCCACGCGGACCTGATGTTCAATTTCCGCTTTTCGACGGCGAGCACCGTCGAGGGCCTGCAGGCGCGCGTGCATGCGATCCTCGACAAGCACGGCCTCGAATATTCGCTGAAGTGGTCGGTGAGCGGCCTGCCGTTCCTCACGCCGCGCGGCGACCTGTCGAACGCGCTGGAGAACGCGATCCGCGCCGAGACCGGCCTCACGACCGAGCTGTCGACGACGGGCGGCACGTCCGACGGGCGCTTCATCGCGCGCATCTGCCCGCAGGTGATCGAGTTCGGTCCGCCAAACGGCAGCATCCACAAGATCGACGAGCACATCGACGTGCGCTTCGTCGACCCGCTGAAGAACGTGTACCGCCGCGTGCTCGAACAACTGATCGCCTGACGGAGCCTCGCATGACGACACCTTTTGCAACTGTTCGCGACCTGCTGCGCTATGCGGTCACGCGCTTCTCGAAGGCGAAGCTCGCGTTCGGCCACGGCTCGGACAACGCATACGACGAAGCCGCCTACCTCGTACTTCACACGCTCGACCTGCCGCTCGACACGCTCGAGCCGTTCCTCGATGCCCGCCTGCTGCCCGACGAAATCGCGGCCGTGCTCGCGGTGATCGAGCGACGCGCGACCGACCGCGTGCCGGCCGCGTATCTCACGCATGAAGCGTGGATGCACGGCCACCGCTTCTACGTCGACGAGCGCGTGATCGTGCCGCGCTCGTTCATCGGCGAACTGCTCGACGACGGGCTGCAGCCGTATGTCGCCGATCCCGAGCAGGTCGGCGCGGTGCTCGAGCTGTGCACCGGCTCCGGCTGCCTCGCGATCCTCGCGGCCAGCGCGTTCCCGAATGCCGAGATCGACGCGGTCGACCTGTCCGAGAAGGCACTCGAAGTCGCCGAGATCAACGTGCGCGACTACGGCCTCGACGATCGCATCACCCTGCATCGCGGCGACCTCTACACGCCGCTGCCCGCGTTCCGCGCCGAACCCGACACGCGCTACGACGTGATCCTGACGAACCCGCCGTACGTGAACGCGACGTCGATGGCGGCCCTCCCGCCCGAGTACCGGCACGAGCCGGAAATGGCGCTCGCGGGCGGCGACGACGGGATGGACATCGTGCGGCGCATCATCGGGCAAGCGCACAACTGGCTGCACGACGACGGCGTGCTCGTCGTCGAGATCGGCAACGAGCGCGAGCACGTCGAAGCCGCGTTCGGCGGCCTCGAGCTCACGTGGCTGCCCACCAGCGCGGGCGACGACGCCGTGTTCCTGATCCAGGCGTCGGACCTGCCGCGCAAGGCCTGACGGCGCGCCGCGACCGAACCGTGCGGTACGGCACACCGCTGTCCCGCACGGTTGGGTAAGATGCGCGTACGCGGCCGTCGCGCCGCACGACTTCAGGAGTCCGTCACGCGCCCATGACCCTCGACTGGCTACATCTCGGCACCCTGGTCCTGGCCATCCATGTGCTCGGGATCATCGCGGCGTGTCATGCGCTCATGAATACCCGCACGTCGCAAGGCGCGATCGCATGGGCCGTGTCGCTCGCCGCGATGCCGTACCTGACGCTCATCCCGTACCTGTTCCTCGGCCGCAGCAAGTTCTCCGGCTACGTCGATGCACGACGCCACGAGATGGAAGCGCTGCGCACGCACACGCCGCGCGCGCCATGGCTCGCTGCGGACGCAACCGACGGGCAGGCCGCCGACGCGATCGGCCGGGCCGCCGTGCTCGCGCTCACGCGGCTGGGTGGAATGCCGTTCGTCGGCGGCAATGCGGTGCGCACGCTCGTGAACGGCGACGCAACCTTCTCGGCGATCCTGTCGGCGATCGACGCCGCGCGCGACTACGTGATCGTCCAGTTCTTCATCGTGCGCGACGACGCGCTCGGCCAGATGCTGCGCGACGCGCTGCTCGCCCGCACGGCGGCCGGCGTGCGCTGCTACCTGCTGTACGACAGCATCGGCAGCTTCGACCTGCCGCGCGGTTACGTCGACACGCTGCGCCGCGGCGGCGTCGAGGTCCATCCGTTCGCGACCCACCGCAAGTTCGTCAACCGCTTCCAGCTCAACTTCCGCAACCATCGCAAGATCGTCGTCGTCGACGGCAATCGCGCGTTCGTCGGCGGCCTCAACGTCGGTATCGAATATCTCGGTGCGAACCGGCGCCTGTCGCCGTGGCGCGACACCCATATCGAGATTCGCGGCCCGGTGGTGGCCAGCATCCAGTACGTGTTCGCCGAAGACTGGCACTGGGCCACGCAGACGCTGCCGCCGCTCGCCGCGCCGCCGGAGGCGCTGCCCGACGACGCGATGCATTGCCTCGCCGTGCCGATGGGGCCGGCCGACAAGCAGGAAACCGGCTCGCTGTTCTTCGTCGAGGCGATCAACGCCGCGCGCGAGCGGATCTGGATCACGACGCCGTATCTCGTGCCCGACGAAGCGGTGATCGCCGCGCTGAAGCTCGCGGTGATGCGCGGCGTCGACGTGCGCATCCTGATTCCGAGCCGGCGCGATCACTACGTGGTGTTCGAAGCGTCGAAGCTCTATGCGCGCGATCTCGTCGACGCTGGCGTCAAGGTGTTTCGCTACCGGCCCGGCTTCCTGCATCAGAAAGTGCTGCTGATCGACCGCGTCGCGGCCGCCATCGGCAGCGCGAATCTCGACAACCGCTCGTTCCGGCTGAACTTCGAAATCATGGTGCTGACCGTCGACCGCGCGTTCGCCGCCGAAGTCGAAGCGATGCTCGACGCCGATTTCGCGCTGGCCTACGAAGTCGATGCGAACGAGTATCGGCACTCGCCCGCGTGGCGGCGTATCGCAATGCACGTCGCGCGCCTGTTCGCGCCGATCCTGTAGCGGTTGCGCGAGCGCCGGCCCGGCGCCGCCGCCCGGCGGCGCATGCTTTCGCACGGCATGCCCCGGCGCCGCGACCCAGGCAGGCTCGATCCGAACCGCCCGCTCGCCGCATCGAACCGTCAAAGCAGCTTGTCGATATCCGCGGCGATTTCCTCGGGCTTCGTCGACGGCGCGTAGCGCTTGACGATCCGCCCGTCGCGGTCGATCAGGAATTTCGTGAAATTCCACTTGATCGCCTTGAGGCCGAGGATGCCGGGCGCCTCGTCGGTCAGGTAGCGGTACAGCGGATGCGCGTGGTCGCCCTTCACGTCGATCTTCGCGAACATCGGGAACGTGACGCCGTAGTTGCGCTCGCAGAACGCGCCGATCTGCGTGGCGTCGCCCGGCTCCTGCTTGCCGAACTGGTTGCACGGGAAGCCGAGCACGAAGAAACCGCGGGCCGCGTACTGGTCATACAGCTTCTGCAGGCCCGCATACTGCGGCGTGAAACCGCACTCGCTCGCGGTATTGACGATCAGCAGCACCTTGCCGCGATACGCGTCGAGCGACGCCGGCGCACCGGCGAGCGTCTCTGCGCTGAACGAATACAGGGTGGACATCGGGCACTCCTTTTACGAAACCGTATCGACGTGGAGTCTAGGCGAAATCGCGCCGTTGCGGCACCTGCCGAACGGCCGATATCCGGGGCGACGCGCGCGCAGTCTAGAATAGCGGTTTTGGTCAGTCATTCCCGCCGTGATCCGTTTCAATCAGTTCAGCCTTGCGCGCGGCACCAAGCCGCTGTTCGAGTCGGCCTCGTTCGTGCTCAATCCCGGCGAGAAAGCCGGCCTGATCGGCGCGAACGGCGCCGGCAAATCGACGCTCTTCTCGGTCCTGCGCGGCGAGCTGCATTCCGACGGCGGCGATTTCGCGATGCCGCCGTCGTGGCGGATCGCCCACGTGTCGCAGGAAACGCCCGCCGTCGACCGCTCCGCGCTCGACTACACGCTCGACGGCGACACCGCGCTGCGCGAGATCGAGGCGCGTATCGCCGCCGCCTCGGCCGCGCACGACGGCGCGGCCGAAGCCGACGCGCACGCGGCGTTCGCCGACGCCGACGGCTATACGGCCCCCGCGCGCGCCGAAGCGCTGCTGCTCGGCCTCGGCTTCACGCTCGCGCAGACGCGCGAATCGGTCGCCAGCTTCTCCGGCGGCTGGCGCATGCGGCTGAACCTCGCGCAGGCGCTGATGTGCCGCTCCGACCTGCTGCTGCTCGACGAACCGACCAACCACCTCGACCTCGACGCGATCGTCTGGCTCGAAGACTGGCTGCACCGCTACGCCGGCACGCTCGTCGTGATCTCGCACGACCGCGAATTCCTCGACTCGATCTGCAACGTCACGCTGCATCTGGAAAATCGCCAGGTGAAGCGCTACGGCGGCAATTACTCGCAATTCGAAGTGCTGCGTGCGCAGCAGCTGGCGCTGCAGCAAAGCGCGTACGAAAAGCAGCAGAAGACGATCGAGCACCTGCAGAGCTTCGTCGACCGCTTCAAGGCCAAGGCGACCAAGGCCAAGCAGGCGCAAAGCCGGATGAAGGCGCTCGAGAAGATGGAGCTGATCGCGCCCGCGCACATCGCGTCGCCGTTCACGTTCGAATTCCGCACGCCCGACGCCGCGCCGAACCCGATGATGGTGATGGAAGACGTCCGCTGCGGCTACCACGCAGAGGACGGCACGGACATCCCGATCGTCGAACGCGTGGCGCTGTCGATCCAGAACGGCCAGCGCATCGGCCTGCTCGGCGCGAACGGCCAGGGCAAGTCGACGCTGATCAAGACGCTGGCCGGCACGCTCGCGCCGCTGTCGGGCCACGTGCGCGACGGCAAGGGGCTGACGATCGGCTATTTCGCGCAGCACCAGCTCGAAACCCTGCGCGAGGACGATTCGCCGCTCGCGCATCTCGCACGGCTCGCCCCCGATACGCGCGAGCAGGAACTGCGCGACTTCCTCGGCGGCTTCAATTTCTCCGGCGACATGGCGACGAGCCCGGTCGGCCCGTTCTCGGGCGGCGAGAAGGCGCGGCTCGCGCTTGCGCTGATCATCTGGCAGAAACCGAACCTGCTGCTGCTCGACGAGCCGACCAACCACCTCGACCTCGAGACGCGTCACGCGCTGACGATGGCGCTCGCGCAGTTCGAAGGCACGCTGATCCTCGTCTCGCACGACCGCCACCTGCTGCGCGCGACCACCGACCAGTTCATGCTCGTCGCGAAGCACCGGCTGCAGCCGTTCGACGGCGACCTCGACGATTACCGCGACTGGCTGCTGCAGCATGCGGCCGAGCAACGCGCGGCCGCGAAGGCCGACAGCGCCGCAGCAGCGGGCACGGATCCGGGCATCAACCGCAAGGATCAGAAGCGTCAGGCGGCCGAGGAGCGCCAGCGGCTGTCGCAGCTGAAGAAACCGCTGCAGAACCGCATCACGAAGCTCGAAAGGGAAATGGAAACGCTGCACGCGGAGAAGGCGCGCCTCGACGCGTTCGTCGCCGATCCGGCGAGCTACGAAGCCGCGCGCAAGACGGAACTGACCGAAGCGATCCGCAAGCTGGGCGAGGTCAATGCCCGGCTCGAAACGGTCGAGGCGGACTGGCTCGCCGTGCAGGAAGAACTCGAGCAGATCGGCTGAACGCGCCCGGCGCGCCGTCAGCCGGTCGTTTCAGCGGCGGCCGCACGCCTAGGCACGATCCACGACCGGCGAACCCGCCCGGCCGCACCGGGCGCGGAAACGACAAGGCCGGGCGCCCGGGCCCGGCCTCTTTGTCATTGTTGCGTTCGACGTGATCGCGTCGGCCGTCCGCCGGCCGCCGGCCGCGCCATCCGCTCAACGCCGCGGCAACGTATCGCGCGGCATCTGCTCGTCATCGCCCATCAGGTGACGCCGCCCTTCGGTCGGCCGGCGGATCGCCGCGGCGACCTCCGCTTCCGTCACGTCCTCGGACACGACCCGGCGCGCCAGGCGCCCTTCGTCGTCGATCCATTCGACGATCCGGCATCCGCCGCCCCACGGCTGAACGATCGGCTCCGACACACGGCAGCCGCGCAGGTTGTAACTGCGTCCGCTCGGCGCTTCCCCATACTGTTTAAACATAGGTTCCCTTCGCATTGCGCGGTTCGACAATCCGGCAAAGGATAGGGAAAAGCGATGTCCGGCGGGTTACATCAGCCTACATATTCATTACATTCAATTACGCGACAGATCACCGTGGCCAATGCACGGCGGCGCTGGCCAGCCACGGCTATTCGAGATCGCGCACACGGTCGATCGCCTGCTCGATCCGATCGACGGCCATCACGTTCAGTCCTTCGATCGGCTGTTTCGGTGCATTCGCCTTCGGGATCAGCGCGGCGGTGAAACCGAGCTTCGCCGCCTCGCGCAGGCGTTCCTGGCCGCGTGGGGATGGCCGGATCTCGCCCGCCAGCCCCACTTCGCCGAACACGATCAGGCCCTTCGGCAGCGCCTTGTTGCGCATCGACGAATGGATCGCGAGCAGCACCGCCAGGTCGGCGGCCGGCTCGGTGATCTTCACGCCGCCCACCGCGTTCAGGAACACGTCCTGGTCGAAACACGCGATGCCCGCGTGCCGGTGCAGCACCGCGAGCAGCATCGCGAGCCGGTTCTGCTCGAGGCCGACCGCGAGCCGGCGCGGGTTCGGCACGTGGGCCGTATCGACGAGCGCCTGGATCTCGACGAGCAGCGGGCGCGTTCCCTCCTGCGTGACGAGCACGCAGGAACCCGGCACGACCTGCTCGTGCTGCGACAGGAACAGCGCGGACGGGTTCGCGACGCCACGCAGCCCGCGCTCGGTCATCGCGAACACGCCGAGCTCGTTGACCGCGCCGAAGCGGTTCTTGAACGCGCGCACGAGCCGGAACGACGAATGGGTGTCGCCCTCGAAGTACAGCACCGTGTCGACGATATGCTCGAGCACGCGCGGGCCCGCGAGGTTGCCCTCCTTCGTCACGTGCCCGACCATGATGATCGCGGTGCCGGACTGCTTCGCGATGCGCGTGAGCTGCGCCGCGCACTCGCGCACCTGCGCGACCGAGCCGGGCGCCGATGTCAGCGCTTCGGAATAGACGGTCTGGATCGAGTCGATGACGGCGACGTCCGGCCGTTCCGCGTCGATCGCGGCCTGGATCTTCTCGAGCTGGATCTCGGCGAGCAGCTTCAGCTCGGCCGCCGGCGCGCCGCCGTCGAGCAGTGCGAGCCGTTGCGCGCGCAACGCGATCTGCGCGGCCGATTCCTCGCCGCTGATATAGAGTGCGCGCCGCTCGCTCGCGATGTCCGCGAGCGACTGCAGCAACAGCGTCGACTTGCCGATGCCGGGATCGCCGCCGATCAGCACGACGCCGCCAGGGACCAGCCCGCCGCCCAGCACGCGATCGAATTCGCCGATGCCGGTGGAGAAGCGCGGCACGTCGGCCGCCTCGATGTCGACGAGGCGCTGCACGGGCGCGCGTTTCGCGAGCGACTGGAAGCGATGGGCGGCCGGCGACTCGGCGACCGATTCGACGAGCGTGTTCCAGGCCTGGCACGACGGGCATTGCCCCTGCCACTTCGGGGTTTGTCCGCCGCACTCGCTGCAGACGTAGACGGTTTTCTGTTTGGCCACGCGTGCTGCCCTTATTCCGCGCGCACCGGTACGCGGGCGGCGACCGCGCACATCAGTTCATAGCCGATGGTCCCGCAATGGCGCGCGACGTCGTCGATCGGCAGCGCGTTGCCCCACAGCTCGACCCGCGCGCCGACGCCGGCCTGCGGGCACGGCGTCAGGTCGACGGTAATCATGTCCATCGACACGCGGCCGACGATCCGCGTGCGGATGCCGTCGACGATCACGGGCGTGCCTTCGGGTGCGACGCGCGGATAGCCGTCCGCATAGCCGCACGCGACGACGCCGATGCGCATCTGCGCTTGCGCGGAGAACGTCGAGCCATAGCCGATCGCCTGCCCCTTCGCGATCGTCTGCACGGCGATCAGCTCGGAGGCGAGCGTCATCGCAGGCTTCAGGCCCGTATCGGCGATGTCGGACGACAGCCCCGACGGCGATGCGCCGTACAGCACGATCCCCGGCCGCACCCAGTCGAAGTGCGTATCCGGATGCCACAGCACGGCCGCCGAATTCGCGAGGCTGCGCGCGCCCGCGATGCTTGCCGCGCCGCGCTCGAACGTCGCGAGCTGCTCGGCGACGCCGCGCTCGTTGTCGGCGTCCGAAAAATGGGTCATCAACGTGATCTGGCCGATGCCGGGGCACGCACGGGCGCGCTCCCACGCGGCGCGGTACTTCTCCGGCACGTAGCCGAGCCGGTTCATCCCGCTGTTCATCTTGAGCTGCACGTTGACGGGCTTCGACAGCCGCGCCGTCTCCAGCATCCGCATCTGCTCGTCGTTGTGGACGGTGGTCGTGAGGCTGTAGCGGTCGATCACGTCGATGTCGGTCGACCGGAAGAACCCTTCGAGCAGCAGGATGGGGCCGGCCCAGCCGAGCTCGCGCAGCTTCACGGCCTCGTCGAGGTCGAGCAGGCCGAAGCCGTCGGTGCCGCGCAGGCCGGGAAACACGCGCGCGAGACCGTGGCCGTACGCGTTGGCCTTGACGACCGCCCAGACCTTGGACGGGCCGGCAAAGCGGCGGACGACGGAGAGATTGTTCGCGAGGGCGGCGGTGTGGATGGTGGCGGAGATCGGGCGCGGCATGGGAAATTTACGTAAAGACGCTTGCGAATCATCAGCTTACCGCGCCTTTTGAGCACCGAAGCCGACAATTTGCGGAACGATCGGGGAATCTTGCTAGTCCGAATTGCCGTATTTTCGTGTTATAAAGCCGTGCGCACAACCCATTTCGAACGGAATAAGCCGATCGCATACTAGGCGGCCTACGCGGCCCTGCCGCAGCGACGAAAGCATCGCATCAGATGAAAAAAGGTTTTTACACCATCATGGCCGCGCAGTTTTTCTCGTCGCTGGCCGACAATGCGCTTCTCATCGCCGCCATCGCCCTGCTGAAAGACCTCCACGCCCCCAACTGGATGACACCGCTGCTCAAGCTGTTCTTCGTGTTGTCGTATGTGGTGCTGGCGGCCTATGTCGGTGCGTTCGCCGATTCGCGTCCGAAGGGGCGCGTGATGTTCATCACCAATTCGATCAAGGTGGTCGGCTGCCTGATCATGCTGCTCGGCGCCCATCCGCTGATCGCATACGGCATCGTCGGGTTCGGCGCCGCGGCCTACTCGCCCGCGAAGTACGGCATTCTGACCGAGCTGCTGCCGGCCGACCGGCTCGTCGCCGCGAACGGCTGGATCGAAGGCACGACCGTCAGCTCGATCATCCTCGGCACCGTGCTCGGCGGCGCGCTGATCAGCCCGCACATCGCGTCGCACGTGATCGCGCACACGCCAGCCTGGATCGCCACGCCCGCCGAAGCGGCGATGGTGATCATCATGGCGATCTACGTGATCGCCGCCATCTTCAATCTGCGGATCCCCGATACCGGCGCGCGCTACCCGAAGCAGGAGCGCGGCCCGGTCAAGCTCCTCACCGACTTCGCCGACTGCTTCATGGTGCTCTGGCGCGACAAGCTCGGCCAGATCTCGCTCGCGGTCACGACGCTGTTCTGGGGCGCGGGCGCGACGCTGCAGTTCATCGTGCTGAAGTGGGCCGAAGTGTCGCTCAACATGTCGCTGTCCGAAGGCGCGATCCTGCAGGCGGTGGTCGCGGTCGGCGTCGCGGGCGGTGCGATCGCCGCCGCCGCGCGGATCCCGCTGAAGAAGTCGCTCAGCGTGCTGCCGGTCGGCATCATCATGGGCATCGCGGTCATGCTGATGGCGTTCTACACGCGCGACCTGTTCCCGGCGCACTGGGCCGTGCATTTCGGCCACCTGCGCCTGCCGGTGTACCTGATCGTCGCGTACATCTTCCTGATCTGCGTCGGCGCGCTGTCCGGCTACTTCGTGGTTCCGATGAACGCGCTGCTGCAGCATCGCGGCCACGTGCTGCTGTCGGCCGGCCATTCGATCGCGGTGCAGAACTTCAACGAGAACCTGTCGGTGCTCGTGATGCTGTGCCTGTATGCGGTGCTGGTCTGGCTCGACGTGCCGGTCGGCGTCGTGATCGTGCTGTTCGGCACGTTCGTGTGCCTGACGATGTGGCTCGTGATGCGCCGCCACCAGGCGAACCAGCGCCAGTTCGACTCGGTCGCGCTGATCGGCGAATCGCGGCACTGACGCTACACTTCCTGTTTCCGTCCGTCGGCGCCGGTCTTCGAACCGGCGCCTTGCCATCATGACGCACCCGATACCCAACGTCCTGACGATCGCCGGCTCCGACTCGGGCGGCGGCGCGGGCATCCAGGCCGACCTCAAGACCTTCTCCGCGCTCGGCGCGTACGGCGCGAGCGTGATCACCGCGCTGACCGCGCAGAACACGCGCGGCGTGACCGGCGTGCACGCTCCGGACGCCGCGTTCGTGACCGCGCAGCTCGACGCGGTGTTCGACGACATCCGCATCGACGCGGTCAAGATCGGCATGCTCGCGAACGCGGCGATCGTGCACGCGGTCGCCGACGCGCTGCGGCGCCATGCGCCGCGTTTCGTCGTGCTCGATACGGTGATGATTTCGAAGAGTTCGCACGCGCTGCTCGCGCCCGATGCGGTCGACGCATTGCGCGACGCGCTGCTGCCGCTCGCGACCGTCGTCACGCCGAACCTGCCCGAAGCGGCCGCCCTGCTCGGCGACACGCCCGCGATGACCGAAGACGACATGGTCCGGCAAGGCCAGGCGCTGCTGAAGACCGGCGCGCGCGCCGTGCTGATGAAGGGCGGCCACCTGCCCGACGCGGCCGCGAGCCCCGACTGGCTCGTCGATGCGGCGCATGCGGTGCGGTTCGACGGCACGCGCGTGCCGGTCAGCAACACGCACGGCACGGGCTGCACGCTGTCGTCGGCGATCGCCGCGCTGCTGCCGCAGCGGCCCGATCTCGACAGCGCGGTGCGCGAAGCGAAGGCCTACCTGACCGGCGCGATCGCCGCGAGCGGCCAGCTCGACGTCGGCCACGGCGTCGGCCCCGTCCATCACTTCCATCGCTGGTGGTAAGCGCCGGCTGATGCGGCGTCAGTGGTCCTGGGCAGCGAACGCCTGCGCACGCGCGGGCCAGTCGTCCGGCACGATGAAACCGCGCGCCGTCTCCCGCCATACGCCGTTGCCGTCCAGTCGATGGACGCCGATCAGCGCGGGCGCCTGGCGCGCCGTCAAGGCGGACGGCAATTCGAGCGAATGCGCCAGCGGTTCGGGCGCGGCGTCGGCCGCCACCCGCCGCGGCGCGAGCCATGCGAGCCGCGGCAGCACGTTCCATGCCGCACCGTCGGGCTGTGCGGATGCCCACGCCGGCCACTGCGCGTGCGTGAGCCAGAACCCGCGCGGATGATCGGCCGCGATTTCCGCGGCCACCGGCGGCAGCGGCACGCCGTGCGGATAGAACAGCCAGCCCTTGATGAACATCTGCGCATCGGACGGCGCGCCGTAGCCCAGCAGCGCGAACCCGTGGCGATCGCTCAGCCGCAGCTGATGCTCGAGCAGCCGGCTGCGCTTGCGGTCGAGGCGGTCGACGAGATTCGGCCCGACGAAATCCGCGAGCGACGCGTCGCCGTCGACCGGCGCGCATAGATAGCACTTGACCGCGAGTTCCCAGTGCAGGCGCAGCCCGCCCGGCGCATCGACGAGGAAATCGACCTCGCCGAGCGTCTTGCCGTTGCTGCGCAGCGGCAGGTTGGCGGCGACGAGCCGCAGCGACGGCCCGTGCGTGAGGAAATACTCGAGCAGGCATTCGGCATAGCGGCCGAGTCGCACGGGCCGCAGCCCGTCGAGCGCGCGGTGCAGCGGCTCGGGCGCGGCATCGAGCGCGACGAGCCACGCTTCGACGGCCACCCGCTCGACCGCATCCGCCCACGGATGCGCGAGCGGCGCCCCGGGCGCGGCAGTGAGCAGGCTCGGGCTCGCGAGGAGCCAGCCCAGATCGCGGACCGCGGCATCGTGCAGCGTATCGACGAACGCGACCGCCGCGCCGCGCGTCATTGTCCGGCCGGCCCGTGCGCGGCGGCGCCCTCCGCCCGCTGGAACGTATCGCGCGCCAGGCACAGGTCGGCCCACGCCTTCGACTTGTCCTGCAGGCTACGCAGCAGGTACGCCGGGTGGTAGGTGACGATCACCGGCACGCCTTCGTACGTGTGCACGCGGCCGCGCAGCGATGCGATGCTCGCGTCCGTCTTCAGCAGCGTCTGCGCGGCGAAGCGGCCGAGCGCGACGATCAGCTTCGGTTTCACGAGCGCGACCTGGCGCTGCAGGTACGGCTCGCAGCGCGCGACCTCGTCCGGTTCCGGGTTGCGGTTGCCGGGCGGGCGGCACTTGATCACGTTCGCGATGTAGACGTTGTCGCCGCGCTTGAGCGCGAGCGACTGCAGCATGTTGTCGAGCAGCTTGCCGGCCTGGCCGACGAACGGCTCGCCCTGCCTGTCCTCGTTCTCGCCCGGCGCTTCGCCGATCAGCATCCAGTCCGCTTCCCGATCGCCGACACCGAACACGGTATTGGTGCGCTTCTCGCACAGGCGGCAGCTCGTGCAGCCGGCGACGCGTGCGGCGAGCGCATCCCAGTCGAGCATCGCGACCGGCGTTGCAGCAGGACGCGCTTCGGCCGGCGGCAGCGGATCGCCAGGCGGCGCCGCGTCGAACCACGCGAAATCGTCTTCGGTGAGCGGCGGCAGGTCGTCCGCGGCGGCGGCGGCGGCCGGGGACGATGCCGGCCCGGCGGATGCGCGCTCTTCGTCGATCGCGGCACGCGCGCCGCTGCCCGTTTCCGCAGCCGGTGCCGCGGAGCGCGCGGCGCCCCCAGCGGGCGGCGTATCCGCCAGCGGCATATCGCCGCGCGGGAACACGCGTGCAGCCGCCTGCGTGTCACGCGGCTGCTCCGACGTCGGCCGCGACGCGGGCGCGACGGTTGCGGCCGCAACGGCGGACGCATCGTCGGCCGCGCCCGGCACGCCAACCGGCCCGGCCCCCGCCCCACCCGCTTCGGCGCCTTCCGCGCGCGACCCGCGCCGCACCCAGATCTGCGCGAGCCCCATTTCCTCGAGCGCTGCTTCAGCCCACGCCATGCGCGTCCCCTTCGTCCTTGTTCAGCGTCAGACGCATCACGATCGCGTCCTCCCGGCTGCGATGCCGCGCCGGATAGTAGTTCTTGCGCCGGCCGATCGTCACGAAGCCGAAGCGCTCGTACAGATGGATCGCCCGCGGATTGGACGGCCGCACCTCGAGCAGCACGCCGTCGAGCCCCTCCGCGCGCGAGATGCGCACGGCTTCGCGCAGCAGCGCGAGGCCCGCGCCCGACTGCTGGGCGGCCGGCGCGACGCACAGGTTCAGCAGGTGCATTTCGTCGATCACCGGCATCAGCACGCAATAGCCGACGAGCGCGCCCGTCACGTGCCGCAGGCACACGCCGAAATAGCCGTTGCGCAACGAATCCTGGAAATTGCCGCGGCTCCACGGGAATTCGTACGCGACCTGCTCGATCGCGACGACCTCGTCGAGATCGGTGTCGGTCATCGGCGACAGATAGCGGTCGCTCAACAGGACGCCCGTCATCGTTTTGCTCCGTCCGTCTGCGCGGCACGCGCGGCCATGCGCTCGGCGGTGGTCTGCGCGACCTTGTCGCGCACGTATTCGGGTGCGGCCTGGTCGGCCGGCACCGTCCGGCCGGCGCGGAATGCCCGCAGCGCGGCATGCGCGACCGCCAGCGCATGCGGCAGCGCGTCGCCGTCGATCACGGCCGCGGCCGCCGCGGCCGGCAGTTGCGCGCCGAACGCGGCGGCCGCGTTGCCCGCGAGCGTGAACGGCGCGTCGGGCACGCCGACGGCGCCCGGTGCATCGAGCGACGCCGGATGCAGCGTGCGCCAGTCGCCCGCCTGCTCGTCCCATGCGAAGTCGGCCCAGTACGCTTCGTCCATCCGCGCGTCGAGCGCGGCCAGCACGCGCGTCGTGCCGGGTGCGCGCAGCCGCGCGTGTTCGGCGCACGCGAGCAGCGTGCTGACCGGCACGACCGGCAGCCCGCGCCCGAACGCGAGCCCCTGGGTAATGCCGGTCGCGGTGCGCAGCCCGGTGAACGAGCCGGGGCCCGCGCCGAACGCGATCGCGTCGCAATCGGCGAACGTGAGGCCCGATTCGGCGAAGAGTTCCTGGATGGCCGGCAGCACGCGCGTGCTCGACACGGCGCCCGTCAGCTCGTGGCGGACCCAGGTTTGCGTGGTGGAAACGGCGTCATCGGCGAAAGCCGAGCGCAGCAGCGCGACCGAGCAGTATTCGGTCGACGTATCGATGGCGAGGAGCACTGTTTGCGTCATGGCCGACATTGTAATGCGGCGCCCCGCTCCCACGGGCGGTCGGACCCGATCGCGATGCGCGCGCCGCGCGGCTGGCGGTTTGGAAGGATCGCTCGACCCCGCGCGGCGCGGCGCTTGTTAAGATCGCCCGACCTGAAACCCTTACGGAGACACACGATGAGCGAACTCACCGCCCAATTCGACCAGGCCCAGGTCGACGTCAAGCAACTGACAGAGCGACCGGGCAACCTGACGCTGCTGCGCCTGTATGCGCTCTTCAAGCAGGCGACCGACGGCGACGCGCACGGCGACAAGCCGGGCTTCACCGACATCGTCGGCAAGTACAAGTACGACGCGTGGGAAGCGCTGAAAGGCACGACCCAGGATGCGGCGAAGCAGCAATACATCGAACTCGTCGAATCGCTGAAGAACGGCACGGCGTCCTGATCTGTCCCGCCTGCCGCGACAGTCAATCAATAGGCAATCAAATCAGTGGCGCAGCGCAGCAAATATCTCTATAATGCTGGCTGCGTCACCTCCCGCGCTCGGCTCGCAAGCCGTTCCGGCCCGACGCCTCGTAGCGTTAAGCTCCAATCCGGTTTAGAACCTGTCCCCTCCTGCTTCGACCCTCGCGGTCGTCAACTAGGCTGGCGGCCCCCGCTCCAGAAGCGCGCCGCACCCAAAACAGCTTCTAATGCCTCATCCGCCGACGGTTCGGCGGATTGCACCCGTTTCCCGATTTGCTCGCTGAATCCGACGACTTGGGTATGCGCGATTGGCGCCGACGTTTCACCCACTGTGTTTCAAGGATTGTTATGACTTCGAGCATCAACTCCAGCCCGCTCAACGCGATCGCCGACCAGGCGCTCGGTCTCGAGAACGCCGCCGCACCGGCCGCGGTCGAACCGGCGTCGGACGAGCCGACTTTCGCGTCGCTCGGGTTGTCGCCGGAGATCGTCTCCGCGCTGCAGGCCGCCGGCTACGCCAAGCCGACGCCGGTCCAGCAGCGCGCGATTCCGGCCGGCATCGCCGGTCGGGACCTGCTGGTGTCGAGCCCGACCGGTTCGGGCAAGACGGCCGCATTCATGCTGCCCGCGATCGAACGTTTCGCGCAGCTCCAGAAGGCGCAGGCGCAGCAACCGCGTGCGCCGCGCGAACCGAATCAGGGCGACCGCCGTGCGCGCCGCCCGCAGCCCGTCGCCCGCCCGGGCCTGCTCGTGCTGACGCCGACCCGTGAGCTCGCGATGCAGGTCACCACGGCCGCGTCGACCTACGGCAAGCACCTGAAGCGCCTGCGCACGGTCAGCATCCTCGGCGGCGTCGCCTACGGCCAGCAGCTGATGCTGCTCGCGAAGAACCCCGAGATCCTGGTCGCCACGCCGGGCCGTCTGCTCGATCACCTCGAGCGCGGCCGCATCGACCTGTCCGAACTGAAGATGCTCGTGCTCGACGAAGCCGACCGCATGCTCGACATGGGCTTCATCGAAGACATCGAGACGATCGTCGCCGCGACGCCCGAGTCGCGCCAGACGATGCTGTTCTCGGCCACGCTCGACGGCAAGATCGGTTCGCTGACGAGCCGCCTGCTGAAGGATCCGGAACGCATCGAGATCCAGCAGCGCCTCGAATCGCGCGCGAACATCGCACAGACCGTCCATTACGTCGACGATCGCGACCACAAGGACCGCCTGCTCGATCACCTGCTGCGCGACGACGCGCTCGACCAGGCGATCATCTTCACGGCGACCAAGATCGATGCCGACCAGCTCGCCGGCCGTCTCGCCGACGCCGGCTTCGAATCGGCCGCGCTGCACGGTGACCTGCCGCAGGGCGCGCGCAACCGCACGATCCGTGCGCTGCGCGAGCGCCGCGTGCGCGTGCTGGTCGCGACCGACGTCGCAGCCCGCGGCATCGACATCCCGGGCATCACGCACGTGTTCAACTACGACCTGCCGAAGTTCGCGGAAGACTACGTGCACCGTATCGGCCGTACGGGCCGTGCCGGCCGTTCGGGCACCGCGGTGAGCCTCGTGCACCACGCCGAGCAAGGCGCGCTCAAGCGCATCGAGCGCTTCGTGCGCTCGCCGCTGCCGGTCAACGTGATCGAAGGCTTCGAGCCCCGCAAGGCACCCCCGCGCAACGATCGCGGCACCGGCGGCCGCGGCCGTCCGGGCGGCGGTAACGGCGGTCGTCGTTTCGGCGGCAAGCCGGGCGGCGGTCATGGCGGCAACGGCCGCAGCTACGGCGGCGGCAATGGCGGCGGCTGGAGCGGCAAGCCGGGCGGCAGCCGTGACGGCGGCCCGCGTCGCGACGGCCAGCGCAGCGGCGGCCCGCGTCGCAGCAATTCGGCGTCGTAAGCACGCCCCGGCGGCCCCCGTGGCCGCCCGCCCATCCGGCAAACCGGCGCACCCGCGCCGGTTTTTTTTCGTCCCGCGCCAAATTTCACGATGCGGAAAATTTTTTTGCGTCGTAAAAAATCATGCTGCGCGGCACAACCTTACAATTGCGAGATGGGAAAAATCGTTTCTCATTGCGAAACACAAAACACAAGTTGTTGATTAAAAACGATTAAAAAGTTTCAAACTTCCTGGTATAGCCCCTGTTTCACTCGGATCGGTTTGCCTAGACTCTTATACAAGACTTCTCAAAGCGGCACGCACCGCGCCCCGCTTCGAGAACAGCATCAGCACCGTCCGATTCGACCGATCTGGCAACACACCGCATCAAGGAGCTCATCATGTCGCGACAGCAACAGGCACAGGAACTGCAAAAGCAATGGGAAACCGATCCGCGCTGGAAGGGCATCAAGCGCAGCTACACGGCTGAGGACGTGGTGCGCCTGCGCGGCTCGATCGCCGTCGAGCACACGCTGGCCAAGCGCGGCGCGGAAAAGCTGTGGCACCTCATCAACGAAGAGCCGTTCGTCAACGCACTCGGTGCGCTGACCGGCAACCAGGCGATGCAGCAGGTGAAGGCCGGCCTGAAGGCGATCTACCTGTCGGGCTGGCAAGTGGCCGGCGACGCGAACGTCGCGGGCGAAATGTACCCGGACCAGTCGCTGTACCCGGCGAACTCGGTGCCGCTCGTCGTCAAGCGCATCAACAACACGCTGACGCGCGCCGACCAGATCCAGTGGTCGGAAGGCAAGAATCCGGGCGACGAAGGCTACGTCGATTTCTTCGCGCCGATCGTCGCGGACGCGGAAGCCGGCTTCGGCGGCGTGCTGAACGCGTTCGAACTGATGAAAGCGATGATCGAGGCCGGCGCCTCGGGCGTGCACTTCGAGGATCAGCTCGCGTCGGTAAAGAAGTGCGGCCACATGGGCGGCAAGGTGCTGGTGCCGACCCGCGAAGCGGTCGCGAAGCTGTCGGCGGCGCGTCTCGCGGCCGACGTAATGGGCACGCCGACCGTGCTGGTCGCGCGGACCGACGCGGAAGCGGCGGACCTGATCACGTCCGACATCGACGACAACGACAAGCCGTTCCTGACGGGCGAGCGCACGGTCGAAGGCTTCTTCCGCACGAAGCCGGGCATCGGGCAGGCGATCTCGCGCGGCCTCGCGTATGCGCCGTACGCCGACCTCGTCTGGTGCGAGACGGGCAAGCCGGATCTCGAGTACGCGAAGAAATTCGCGGAAGCGATCCAAAAGCAGTTCCCCGGCAAGATGCTGTCGTACAACTGCTCGCCGTCGTTCAACTGGAAGAAGAACCTCGACGACGCGACGATCGCGAAGTTCCAGAAGGAACTCGGCGCGATGGGCTACAAGTTCCAGTTCATCACGCTGGCCGGCTTCCATGCGCTGAACTACTCGATGTTCAACCTCGCGCACGGCTATGCCCGCACGCAGATGAGCGCGTTCGTCGAACTGCAGCAGGCCGAGTTCGCGGCGGCCGACAAGGGCTTCACGGCCGTCAAGCACCAGCGCGAAGTCGGCACCGGCTACTTCGACGCGGTCACGCAGACGGTCGAGCGGGAAGCCTCGACGACCGCGCTGCACGGCTCGACCGAAGACGAACAGTTCTTCGACGGCAAGAAGGTCGCGTAACGCGCGCAAGCGTCACGCCGATGCCGGCCCGTCACGCGACGGCGCGGCATCGGCGGCACCGGACAACAATCAGGGAGGAGACGGCTGGCGCGCGATCGACGTCGCGCGACCGGTCGCGCGCGGCCAGTGGCCGCCAGCAACGACGCGCGCCGGCTTCGTCCGGCGCGCCCTTTTTTCAGCGGCGCCGCCGTGCTGTCGCCCGCGCGGCTACGAACGACGGGCGCCGCGTCTACCGATAGACGATCACCGGAATTTTCGTATGGGTCAGCACGCGCTGCGTTTCGCTGCCGATCAGCAGGCTGCCGAGCCCGCGGCGTCCGTGGGACGCCATGAAGATCACGTCGCAGCCGCCACGTTCGGCCGCCTCGATGATGCCGAGGTACGGCGACGGATGCACGCTCGTCCAGCTGTCGCAATCGACGCCGGCCGCCTTCGCGGCTGCCTGCACGTCGTCCAGGTGCGCGCGCGCCTCGCGCTCGCTGCGCGCCCGGAAATCGGCGGGCGGCTCGATGATCACTTCGGAAAACGGCGAGTACGGATACTGCGGCAGGCACGCATAGGCCGTGACCCGCGCGCCGACCGCGCGCGCCAGGTCGATCGCGCCGTCGATCGCCTTCTGCGACAGTTCGGAACCGTCGGTTGGAACGAGGATGTGCCGGAACATCGCGCCCTCCTGCGTCAGACGCACCGCGCGCACCGCGAACCCATGCGGGCCGGCTCCGGCGCGTCGCGCATGCCAGTTTCGATTGTAGTGCGCGAAACCGGGCGACCGGCGCCGGCAGCGGGTTCGCCCTCATATCGGAAACGCGCGGGCCGGTGCGCCCTGCTCGCCCCGCCCTACTCGCCCCAATACCCCGGCCGTTCGTACGTATGTTTCAGGTAATCGAGAAACAGCCGCACGCGCAGCGGCAGGTGACGGCGCTGCGGAAACACCGCGTGGATGCCGATCGGTGGTGCCGCGAACGCGTCGAGCACGGTGACGAGGCGGCCGGCCGCGATGTCGTCGCCGACCTCCCACCACGATCGCCATGCCAGGCCGTAGCCGGCGAGGCACCATTCGTGCAGCACCGCGCCGTCCGAGCATTCCATCGTGCCGTTCACGCGGATCGACACCACCTTGTCGCCCTCCTGGAACGCCCAGCCGCGCTGCTGGTTCGCATTCGCGGCAAGCGCGAGGCAGTTGTGGCGCGCGAGTTCCGCAAGCGTGGCCGGCGTGCCGCGCCGCGCGAGATACGCGGGGGACGCGACGCACACGCGCCGGTTCTCGCCGAGCTTCAGCGACACCAGCGACGAATCGGGCAGCTCGCCGAGCCGCACCGCGCAATCGAACCCTTCGTTGACGAGGTCGACCATCCGGTCGGACAGGTCGAGCGTGACCGACACGTCCGGATGCGCGCCGCTGAATTCGGGCACGAGCGGCGCGACGTGGCGCCGCCCGAAGCCGGCCGGCGCGGAAATGCGCAGGTGGCCGCTCGCCTTCACGCCGCCGGCGGACACGCTCGCCTCCGCGTTCTGCATGTCGTTGATGATCCGCTGGCAATCCTCGAGGAAGGCCGACCCCTCGAAGGTCAGCGTGAGCTTGCGCGTAGTCCGCACCAGCAGCTTCACGCCGAGCCGCTCCTCGAGCGCGTCGAGGCGGCGGCCGATGATCGCCGGCGCGACGCCTTCCGCATGCGCGGCCGCCGACAGGCTGCCCTTCGCCGCGACCGCGGCGAACGTTTCGATCTGTTTGAACCGGTCCATGACTCGCAGGGCGGCGCTCCCGCCCTTCAAATAGCTTGAGCCGTCAAGATTAGGTATATGAAAGTAAAAGATCAAGTGATGTTTAGCGTCTTTTTTAGCACTGACGAGCACGAATAAAATCGTTTCCGACCTCTGAAACTGGAGCGCAAGGCTATGTCGGCCACAACGACACTCTCCTCTCCCGACGCAATCCTCTTCGATGCATTCGGCACGTTGTTCGACGTGCATGCGGTCGTGGCCGCGGCAGAGCAGATGTTTCCCGGTCACGGGGACCGGTTGTCGCGGCTGTGGCGACGCAAGCAAATCGAATACTCGCAGTTGCGCACGCTCGCCGATCCGTCCGGCGCCCGCTATCGCCCGTTCCGCGACATCACGCTCGACGCGTTGCGGTTCGCCGCGCGCAGGCTCGGGCTCGCGCTGAACAGCGCGGCCGAGAAGCGGCTGATGGACGAATACGCGTGCCTGTCCACCTATCCCGACACGGTGCCCGCGCTGCGCAAGCTGCGCGCGCTCGACCCGCGCCCGCCGCTCGCGATCCTGTCGAACGGCAACCCGGAGATGCTCGACATCGCGATCAAGAGCGCCGGCATGACCGGCCTGTTCGATCGCGTGCTGTCGGCCGACGCGGTACGCGCGTACAAGCCGAGCCCGGCCGCGTACGCGCTCGGCACCGCCGCGTTCGGCGCGAACCCGCGCGACATCGTGTTCGTGTCGTCGAACGCCTGGGACGTCGCGGGGGCCGCCTGGTTCGGCTACACGACGTTCTGGCTCAACCGCACGGGTGCGCCCGTCGAGGAACTCGGCGCGCCGCCCGACGGCACCGGCAGCGGCATGGCCGACCTGCTCGCATTCCTCGCCACCCCGGCCCCGGCCGGCAGACCCGCGAACCGCGCGCGCCCCGGCCCGGGCGCATGACGTTCGCTGCGCTGCCGCCTTCCCCCTTCACCGAAACCGCAACTGACCGACCAAGGAGATGAGACTCATGAGCACCCCGATCACGCTGCCGCAAGGCATGGCGATCACCGGCGAAATCAAGCCGGGTTACGAAGCGATCCTGACGCCTGAAGCACTCGCGCTCGTCGCGGCGCTGCACCGCGCGTTCGAGCCGCGCCGCCAGGCGCTGCTGCAGGCCCGCGTCGAACGCACCAAGCGCCTCGACGCCGGCGAGCGCCCCGATTTCCTGGCCGACACGAAGGCGATCCGCGAGGGCGACTGGAAGGTCGCGCCGCTGCCGGCCGACCTGCAATGCCGCCGCGTCGAGATCACCGGCCCCGTCGAGCGCAAGATGATCATCAACGCGCTGAACTCGGGCGCCGATTCGTACATGACGGACTTCGAGGATTCGAACGCGCCGAGCTGGACGAACCAGATCGACGGCCAGATCAACCTGAAGGACGCGGTGCGCCGCACGATCTCGCTCGAACAGAACGGCAAGTCGTACCGGCTGAACGACAAGGTCGCGACGCTGATCGTGCGTCCGCGCGGCTGGCATCTCGACGAGAAGCACGTGACGGTCGACGGCCAGCGCGTGTCCGGCGGCATCTTCGATTTCGCGCTGTTCCTGTTCCACAACGCGAAGGAACTGATCGCGCGCGGCTCGGGCCCGTACTTCTACCTCCCGAAGATGGAAAGCCATCTCGAAGCGCGCCTGTGGAACGACATCTTCGTCGCGGCACAGGAGGCAGTCGGCGTGCCGCGCGGCACGATCCGCGCGACGGTGCTGATCGAGACGATCCTCGCCGCGTTCGAGATGGACGAGATCCTGTACGAACTGCGCGAACACAGCTCGGGCCTGAACGCCGGCCGCTGGGACTACATCTTCTCGGCGATCAAGAAGTTCAAGAACGACCGCGACTTCTGCCTGGCCGATCGCTCGAAGATCACGATGACGGTGCCGTTCATGCGCGCGTACGCGCTGCTGCTGCTGAAGACCTGTCACAAGCGCAATGCGCCGGCGATCGGCGGAATGAGCGCGCTGATCCCGATCAAGAACGATCCGGAAGCGAACGACAAGGCGATGGGCGGCGTGCGCTCGGACAAGCAGCGCGACGCGACCGACGGCTACGACGGCGGCTGGGTCGCGCACCCGGGCCTCGTGCCGATCGCGATGGATGAATTCGTCAAGGTGCTCGGCGACAAGCCGAACCAGATCGCGAAGCAACGCGACGACGTGCAGATCGAAGGCAAGAACCTGCTCGACTTCCAGCCTGAAGCGCCGATCACCGAAGCCGGCCTGCGCAACAACATCAACGTCGGCATCCACTATCTCGGCGCCTGGCTCGACGGCAACGGCTGCGTGCCGATCCACAACCTGATGGAAGACGCGGCGACCGCCGAGATCTCCCGCTCGCAGGTGTGGCAGTGGATCCGCTCGCCGAAGGGCGTGCTCGACGACGGCCGCAAGGTCACCGCCGAGCTCGTGCGCGAATTCGCGAAGGCCGAGCTCGACAACGTGAAGCGGTCGGTCGGCGGCAACACGCAGCCGTACGAGCGTGCCGCGGCGATCTTCGAACAGATGTCGACGTCGGAAGGCTTCACCGAATTCCTGACGCTGCCGCTGTACGAGGAAATCTGACGACGCGGGCCGGGTCGCCCGGTCCTGCCCGCCGCCGGTCGCGCAACACGGCGGCATGAAAAAAGCGCCCCGCGGGGCGCTTTTCCTTTGCTGGGCAGCGGGTTCTCTATGCGGATGCGGCGGCGGCTTCCCGCTCGCGCCGGTGCTGGACCCAGTCGCCCGACACGATGCGCGGACGGTCGGCTGCCGCATGCGCGGCGACCGGATAGTAGACGCACGCATAGGCACGACCGCCGAGTTCGACGGTCACCGGCTCCTGCCGGAACAGCGTGTCGACGCCCGGATAGACGCGCTCGATCTCGTCGAGCACGGGCACCAGTCGCTCGTCGATCTCGTAGACGTCGCCCCACACGAGCGACCGGCCGGCCGGCCCGGGCACCATGCCCGGATACGTGCCGAAATCGTACAGTTCGCCCGGCAGTGCGGCCGCCCCGAGCAGCGTCGGCGCGGCGATCCCGTTCCGCGCGGCCGCCTGGCCGATGTCGTTGGCTTCTCCCGCTCTCAACGTGCCGTAGACGAATACATGGCGCATCGTGGTCCTCCTCTTCGATTCAGGTGTTGCCGTGCCGGGCCGTCGCGGCCGTGCCGCGGGCGCCGGCGTCGTTGGGGCGCTGCTTGTGCGAAAACGCGCCCGCATCGATAGACCGCGCCGGCGGCACGATGGTTCTTTTCGGCGCGACGCATCACGCTGGCCAGGGCTTGCGCCGGCCGGCACACGTGCTGCCCCATACAAAGTTCATTTGAACCGTGCATTATCGGCCGAAAAACCGCCGCATGCGCCTGCGCGGCGCCTTCTAAAATGACGGCATCGCCGCCGCGCCGACCGAATCGTCCATGAACCCGCCAGCCCAAGCCGACGCATCGAACCCGTACGACGTCATCGACATCCCGCCCGAGTTCGCGCCGACCCGCGTCCACCCGATGCGTGTCCGGGCACGGCAGGTCGACGCCGGACGCCGGATCCCGCTGCACACGCACGCGTGGGCGCAACTCGCGTATGCATCGCGCGGCGTGCTGCGCGTCGCGACGACCGGGACGACATGGATGGTGCCGCCTTCCCGCGCGATCTGGGTGCCGCCGCACGTCACGCACGAGGTCGTGATCGTCGAGGAAGCGTACTTGCGCACGCTGTACATCGATGAGTCGGTCGTGCCGGACGGGCTCGACGCATGCCGGGTGGTCGAGGTGACGGGCTTGCTGCGCGAACTGATCGTCGCGCTCGACGCGCGCGACCTGAGCGGCACCCGCGAACGGCTGCTGTGCGGGCTCGTGCTCGACGAGCTGAGCCGCGCCGAACCGCTGCCGCTCGCGGTGCCGATGCCCGACGAGAAGCGGCTGCGCATGCTGTGCGAGGCGGTGCTCGCGCAACCGGCGCATGCGGAATCGCTCGAACACTGGGCGAGCGAGGTGGGTGCGAGCACGCGCACGATCTCGCGGCTGTTCAGGCAGGAACTGGGCGTGAGTTTTTCGCAGTGGCGGCAGCAGGCGCTGCTCGCGCGCGCGATTCCGCTGTTGAACCAGGGGCGCCCGCTGTCGCATATCGCCCGCGAACTCGGCTACCAGAGCCAGAGCGCGTTTTCGGCGATGTTCCGGCGCGCGTTCGGCGAAAGCCCGCGCGCGTTCATGCTGCGCGGCTACGAGCATCGCGGCGCGGAAGACGGCATCGCAATCGACGACGACGCGATCGACGCCGCCCGCTGACCGTCGCCGCGTGGCCCCCCGCGTGGGTAACCGTTACGCGCTCAAACCGGACGCACCATGTGGCGAATCGAGCCGAGCTGGGCCAGCCTCGGCCCGGTGACGCGGTAGCCCATACGCAGGTAGAGGCGCGCGGCCGGATTGTCGACGAACACACGCAACTGCAGTTCGTGCAGCCCGCGGGCGCGCGCCCAGCGATGCGACATGTCGAGCATGTAGGTGCCGGCGCCCTGTCCGCGATGGCCGGCCGCGATCTGCACGTCGCGGATGTGCAGCGAATCGCCCTCCTCGGTCACGCGCAGCACGCCGATACGTTCGCCGTCGGCTTCCAGGATGAAGTTTTCGGATTCGCGCCAGCTCGCATAGAACAGGTCGCTGCGCCAGACGAGCCCATGGCGCTTGTAATAGCCGCCCATGTTGCCGTGCGTCAGCGCCTCGGCAAACGGAAAATCGCCAGGCTCCGCGGGCCGGAGCTGATACAACAATCGCAGGTCGGTCGGATCGAGCATCGCGCAGGGGTCAAAAACGCATTCCGCCACGATAGCGCAGTCGCGGGTGGATGCAATCGCGAATTTCTCGTAGTGGCGCCGGATCGGCGATGCAAATGAAAAAGCCCGCACGAGGCGGGCTTTTTCATTTTCTGGCGGAGCGGACGGGACTCGCCTACATCCTGCAGGCCGCGGCTGCGCGTGCACGCGCAGCCCTTCGCGTCCCGCCGGAAGCCGCGCAGGCGGCTTCCTCCACTCCGCAGTCACGCGCCCGCACGCGGGCACGATCAACGGTGCAAATGAAAAAGCCCGCACGAGGCGGGCTTTTTCATTTTCTGGCGGAGCGGACGGGACTCGAACCCGCGACCCCCGGCGTGACAGGCCGGTATTCTAACCGACTGAACTACCGCTCCAGTCTTGCTTCTTGCCTGGCAGGCGTCGGTTACTTCCTGCCGGCGCATCGCTTGTTCGAACGACGCCGAAATCTGGCGTCCCCTAGGGGATTCGAACCCCTGTACTCACCGTGAAAGGGTGATGTCCTAGGCCTCTAGACGAAGGGGAC